>NZ_JBIUVW010000023.1:0-83347 GCF_044743155.1 Pseudomonas sp. NPDC087697
GTAACAACCCGATATCCCATGATGCTTCCTTAAATCGACGCTCCTACATCATGGTCCAAAAATATTCGACCACAACACGGCAGCTCCTACGCCGAACGCGATCCCCTGTAGGAGCTGCCGCAGGCTGCGATCTTTTTGCTGTTTATTGCACCGGGTCGCTCACCGGTTTGGCGATGATGGCTTTCAGTTCGCTGGTCATCGGGAACTCCAGGTTCAGCCCTTTAGGCGGGATCGGCTGTTCGAACCAGCGCTGGTAGATACCATTGATCTCGCCCGAGCTGTACAGATCAGCCAAGGCTCCGTTCACTAGCGCAAGGAACTGCGGATCATCCTTGCGCACCATGCAGCTGTAGATCTCCCGCGACTGTTCTTCCCCAACCACCACCCACTTGTGCGGATCACGGGCCTTGGCGCGCTCACCGTAAAGCAGCGCATCGTCCATGTAAAACGCCACCGCCCGACCCGATTGCAACATCTGGAAGGCCTCGCCGTGATCCTTCGCACTGATCACGAACATGTCGATCTTGTGGTCGGCGTTGTAGCTTTTGAGAAAGCGCTCGTTGGTGGTGCCGGCGGTGGTCACCACGTTCTTGCCACGCAAGTCGGCGAAGCTCTTGATGCCGCTGTCGCTGGCCGTCAGTAACTGGCCTTTGACGTAAATAAACCCGTAGGAAAACGCCACCTGCTTCTGCCGCTCGGCGGTCACCCCGGTAGAACCGCATTCAAGGTCTACGGTGCCGTTCTGTACCAGCGGGATACGAGTCTGCGAGGTCACCAGGTTGTACTTCACCTTGAGCTGCGGCAGCGCAAGTTTCTGCTGGATACGCTCGACGATCTTGCTCGCCAGGTCCACCGAGTAGCCCATGGGCTGGCCCGACTGATCACCCACATAAGAGAACGGCACCGATGCATCGCGATAGCCCAGCGTGATGCTGTTGGCGTTGGCGATTTTGCTGAGAGTGCCGGTCAGCGGTGCCTCGGTTGCCTGAACTTGAGTCCCGAGCAGCAGGCCCAGGGTGCAGCCGATCAACGTGATTTTTTGCATTGTTATTCTCCGTTGTGGATGGTGTTTATTTAGCGGCGGGCAGCGATAACGGTGATTTCCACTAGCACCTGCGGGCGTGCGAGTTCAGCCTGTAAGGTGGTGCGACTCGGTGCGTGCCCCGGCGACAACCAGGCCGACCAGACGTCATTCATCGCCGCAAAATCCTGCCCGATGTCCTTCAGGTAAATGGTTGCGCTCAGCAGATGGTCCTTGTCGCTGCCCGCCTCGGCCAGCAACGCGTCGATCTTCTCCAGCACCTCGCGGGTCTGCCCTGAGACGTCGGTGCTGTCGCCCGGCACCTGGCCAGAGAGGAACACCAGCTCGCCAAAGGTCACGACGCCGGACAAACGACTGTTGCTGTTGATACGAGTGATGGTCATTAGACGTTCCTTTGCATGGATGAGAGGTCAGACCGCACGGGGCGTGAAACCCTGCAGGTCGATGGATGGACTGCGTTGGCCGATCAGTTCGCTGAGCACCCGAGCACTGCCGCACGCCAGGGTGAAACCCAGCGCGCCATGGCCGAGGTTGAGCCACAGGTTGCGGTAAGCCGTCGCCCCCAACAGCGGCACGCCGCTGGGGGTGGCCGGGCGCATGCCGGCCCATTCGACAGCCGCGTCGTAGGCACCGGCATTCGGAAAAGTATCGCGAGCCTGGCGCTTGATCAGTGCCAGACGCTTGGGGTCCAGCGCCGGATCGAAGCCGACGATGTCGACCATCGCCGCCACCCGCAATTGCTCGCCGATCCGCGCATAGACGATCTTGCGGTCGTAGTCGGTGATGCTCAGGTCCGGTGCGCGATGCTCCGCACCAATGGGCACAGTCAGGCTATAACCTTTGAGCGGATACAGCGGCAAGTGCACACCGGGCAGCGCCAGCAACGGGCTGCGATGACCGGCAGCGATGACCAGTTGTTCGACCGGCAGCACCTCGCCCCCCAACTCGATAGCGCTCACTGCGCCGTTGGCATGACGAATCCCGGTCACAGCCCGCCCCAGCCGAAACTCGCAGCGGCCCGAAGCCTTCAGCCGCTTCATCAGTTGCTGACAGAAGGCGTGGCAGTCGCCGACTTCTTCGTCCGGGGTATAAATCGCCCCAACAAAGGCTGCATCAGCCAGCGCCGGTTCAAGACGTGCGCATTCAGCCTGCGACAACACCTGTTGTTGCTGTGCATCGGCCAGGCTATCGCGGGCATGTTCGAAGCTCGCGGCCTGGCGAAAGGTCACCAGTTTGCCGTTGCGCCGCCAGTTGAAGCCGTCCAGCGAATCCTCTTCGCGCCAGGCTTGCAGGGTGGTCTGACTCAATAGCGCCAAGCGCAGCAAATGAGCGGCGTTCTGGCGGTTTACGGAAGTCCGGCAAGCCCCCAGAAAGGATGCCATCCAGCGCCATTGCGCTGGGTCGAAACGCATGCGCAGCTTCAGCGGCGAGTCGCCGCGCAGCATCCAGCCAATGGCCTGTAACGGCACGCCGGCATCAGCCAGCGGTGCGACGTAGCGATAGGACAGTTGGCCGCCATTGGCAAAACTGGTTTCGCTGCCGAGCGAGTCACGGGCCTCGACCACCGTCACCTCAACGCCATCACGAACCAGCGCGTAAGCCGTTGTCAGGCCAATCACCCCACCGCCGATGATGCAAACTCGCTGAGCCATGTCAGTCCTTAGCCGTTGTTGAGACGAGCCTGAGGTTAGAGCCAGGTGACAGGCGCCGAACAATGAATAAAGATGCCAGACCCATAAACAAAGGTTATGGACTTGCCATGCGCCTTCGACACATCGAGATTTTCCAGGCCATTCGCCAGACCGGCTCGGTCAGCGGCGCCGCGCAGTTGCTGCACGTTTCGCAGCCCGCCGTGACCAAGGTGTTGCAGCACGCCGAACAACAATTGGGCTTCCCGCTGTTTTTGCGGGTGCGCGGTAAATTGCAGGCCACGCCGGAAGCGCTGGAGCTGGAGCGCGAGGTCGACAAGGTCACGGAAAGCCTGCAAGGGGTTCGACGCTTGGCCCAGAGCCTGCGCCGCGAGCCAGGCCACAGCCTGCGGATCGGCGCGACACCGGCGCTGGCGCTGTCGCTGCTGCCGCCGGCGATCAACGAGTGGACCCGGCGTTACCCGGACATTGTCTGCGAGCTGTCCAGCGCCCACAGTCGCGAACTGGTGCAGAACCTGTTGATGCGTGAAATCGATGTCGCGCTGACTCTGCAACAACCCGATCACCCAGGGCTCAAGGCCCAGGCGTTGGCCTGCGGGGTGCTGGTAGCGTTGGCGCCGAGCGGTTACTGGCCTGAGGCCGACCAAGGTAAGCCGCTGCCACTGATGGCCTTGGCCAATGCGCCATTGATTGGTCTGTCCAGCGCCGACCCGTTGTCCGCCAGGCTCGATAGCTACCTGAAAGCCGTCGAGCCACCGCCACGGGTCAGCATCGCCGTGCAGACCTATTCATTGGCGCGGGCCATGGTCGAATCCGGCGCCGGGCTGGCGGTAGTCGACCCGTTCACGGCCCTTGGTGCCTCACCGAGTGCTACGGCCATTCGGCCATTGGCGCCGCCGTTGCCAATCACTTTGTACGCCGTGACCCGCGCTGACGAACCGCCGCCGCACACCTTGAGCGATTTGCTGATGATCTTCAGCACGCGTGCGCAGGAGCAGCTGGATCGGTTGGTGGATCGGGGTTGATTGCAGCGCCAGCCAAAAGATCGCAGCCTACTGGATTTGTAGGAGCTGCCGCAGGCTGCGATCTTTTGCTTCACAAGACATAAAACAGGATCGCCACGAAGTGCAGCAAACTGCCGGCGATGACGAACAGGTGCCAGATGCCGTGGGCGTGACGCAGTCGGCTGTCGAGGGCGAAGAAGATGATGCCGACGGTATAAAACACCCCGCCCGCCGCCAGCCAGGCAAAACCGACAGTGCCCAGCGCTGCCAGCAGCGGTTTGACCGCCACCAGCACGATCCAGCCCATCACCGCGTAGATCACGATCGACAGGATTCGCGCCTCGGAGCGCGGTTTGATCTCTTGCAGCATGCCGATCACCGCCAGTCCCCAGACGATCCCGAACAGCGTCCAGCCCCACGGTCCGCGCAGGGTTACCAGACAGAACGGCGTGTAACTGCCGGCGATCAACAGGTAGATCGACAGATGATCGACCTTCTGCATGATCACCTTCGCCCGCCCGCGCACGCTGTGGTAAACCGTCGAAACGCTGTACAGCACCAGTAAGGTAAACCCGTAAATCGCCACGCTGACGATCTTCCAGGGGCTACCGTCCAGACTGGCAATCACCAGCAACCAGACCGCCCCGACAAACGCCGCAATCGCCCCGAACAAATGGCTCCAGGCGTTGAATCTTTCCCCGTGATACATGTGTCTCCAACCTCAAAAAATCACTGCAACATCGCGCAAGGCTCAGGCTTGTAGCCTGGAAGCGCAATGTTTCTAAAAGATGATAGATGAATCGTTCCCACGCTCCCGCGTGGGAATGCATCCCGTGACGCTCTGCGTCACATCCGAAGCGGACGCGGAGCGTCCATGGCGGCATTCCCACGCAGAGCGTGGGAACGATCAGGAAGGAACCAACCCCGCCCCCACCAACAACTCTTCCAGCGCCAGCAAATCCGGGACCTTCGCTACTTGTTCGGCGACCTGAACCGCCGCGTGCTCCAGCGAGCACAGCGGCACGTCGACATAGCTCAACTGGCTGTCGAGCTTGTAGGAGCGTGGAATCCCTTGCACCAGCAAGGCGATGAATTTGAGGTGCGGGCGCCCGCCAAGGGCGTTGAGGACGACGATGCGCGCGCGGTCGCCGATCACGGTTTTGTTGCCGCAGGCCGATTCGAAGCTCAGCAGCGGGATCTGCCGGTCACGCCAGGTCACCAGCCCCAGGTACCAGGGCGGCGAATCGAGGTCGAAGGCACCTGGCTGGTAGTCGATCAGCTCGGCGACGGCGACATTGGGTAGGATCAGGTTGCGATCGGCCAGGGGCAGCAGCAGCCCGGTAAGGTTGCTGGTGCGGTGCTCAAGCATGGGTTTTGCTCCACAAGGCGATGCTTTCGAGCAACACCGATTCCTGGTACGGCTTGCCGAGGTAGTCGTTAACGCCGATGGCCATCGCCCGGTCGCGGTGTTTCTGGCCGGTGCGCGAGGTGATCATGATGATCGGCAGGTGCTGCAAACGTGGGTCGTTGCGCACCTGCATGGCCACTTCGAAACCGTCCATGCGCGGCATTTCGATGTCGAGCAGCATCAGGTCGGGCATGTGCTCTTCGAGCAATAGCATGGCGTCGACACCGTCCTTGGCAGTCAGCACATTCATGCCGTGGCGCTCGAGCAAGCGACTGGTGACCTTACGCACCGTGACCGAATCGTCGACCACCAGCACCAGCGTCGAACGCTGCGGCTCGGTCTCTGCGACCGGCTCTTGTATGACGCGCTGCGGCGGCAAATGCGTCTGCATCGCGCGGATATGCGCCAGCAGATCGAGAATCAGCACCACCCGGCCATCGCCAAGAATGGTCGCACCGGACAGCCCCTGCACCGCTGCGAACTGCGGACCGAGACTTTTCACCACGATTTCCCGGGTGCCGGCCATCGCATCGACCTGCACCGCGATGCGTCGCTCGTGGCACTGCACCAGCAATACCGGCAATGGCAGGCTCTGGCCCAACAGTTTCGGGCGGACGCTGGTCTTCAGCAGCTCGCCGAGGTAACACAATTCATAGCGTTGCCCAGCGTATTGGTACAGCGGCGGATCGAGCTGGTAGTAACCGTCCAGCTCAAAGGGTAGAACGCGCACAATGCCTTCGATGGTATTCAGCGGGATCGCGTACTGATCCTCCGCACACTGCACCATCAACGCCCGGTTGACCGACACGGTGAACGGCAGCCGAATACGGAAGTGCACGCCCTGCCCAGGCACAGAGTCGATGCTCATCGAACCGCCGAGTTGCCGCACTTCTTCGTGGACCACGTCCATGCCAACACCGCGCCCGGAGATCTGGGTGATTTTCTCGGCAGTGGAAAACCCTGGCTGCAGAATGAACTGCAACACGTCACGGTCGCTCATGTCACTGCCGGGGTCGAGCAACCCGCGCTTGATTGCCTTGCGCCGCACCGCGTCCAGCGGCACGCCGGCACCGTCGTCGCGGATGTCGAAAATGATGTCGCCGCCCTCACGGGACAGGTCCAGGGTGATTCGGCCTTGCTCGGGTTTGCCAGCCGCACGGCGTGCTTCGGCAGATTCCAGGCCATGGTCGACGGCATTGCGCAACATGTGTTCAAGCGGCGCCGCCATGCGCTCTAGAACATTGCGGTCCATCTCGCCTTCGGCGTTCCCGACAATGAACTCGACGTCCTTGCCCAACTCGCTGGAAACCTGACGGACGATGCGCTTCAAGCGCGGCAGCATCCGCTCGAACGGCACCATGCGCGTGCGCATCAGACCTTCTTGCAGTTCGGTGTTGATCCGGCCTTGTTGCTGCAGCAGGTTTTGGGCGTCGTGGTTACGTCGATCGAGGGTTTCCTTGAGGTCGAGCAAGTCGGAAGCCGACTCGAACAACGCCCGCGACAACTGCTGCAACTGCGAGTGACGGTCCATTTCCAGCGGGTCGAATTCTTCGTAGCCCAGACGTTCGGCTTCAACCTGCTGACGACTGAGAATCCGTCCCTGGGTTTCGGTGTCGAGCCTGCGCAGTTGATCGCGCATGCGCTCGATGGTGGTCTCCATCTCGCTCAGGGCGACCTGCGCATCATTGACTTGCTGCTCGATGCGACCACGGAAGATCGAGGTTTCCCCGGCCAGGTTGACCAGATCATCGAGCAGCTCGGCCGACACCTTGACCATGTCGGCGCCGGCATCAGGCTGCAGCGCTGGCACCTCGGGCTTGCCCACCGGTGCGACTTCAATCACTGGAGCAGGAGTCTTGTCAGCGGTCGGGTGAGTGAAGGCCTTGATCGCGTCTATCAGCCCGTCGGCCGGCAGCACCGGCAGCCCGGCGCGGGTTGCATCGAGCATCTGCGCCAGCCGGTCATGGCTGCGTTGCAACAGATCGAACAGCGCCGGCGTGGCGTGCAGCAAGCCAGTCGACAGCCCTTCGTACAGAAATTCCAGTTCATGGGCCAGGTCGCCAATCGGGGCGATTTCGACCATCCGTGCGCCGCCCTTGAGGGTGTGCAGGTCGCGCAACAGGGTTTCCATTTCCTGGCGGTTTTGCGGGTCCGCCTGCCAGCGCGACAACGCCGAGCCAGAGCTGTCGATGATGTCGAAACCTTCCTCAAGGAAGATCTCCAGCAGTTCTGGATCGTTGCTCGCCGAGTCATTCGCGGCCGCCGCTTCGACCACATCGGCCGCGCTGCCAGTACTTTGCCGGAACTGCTGGATCGCCTCGATCAGCGCACTCGGATCGCCCAGCGGCTGATGGTTTTGCAACTGTTCGAGCAACACCGCGAGGCGGTCGTGGCTTTGTTGCAACAGCGCCCCCAGCGCTTGCGAGTGACTGAAACGTCGGTCGACCAGCCCCTCATAAAGGCTCTCAAGTTCGTGGGCCAGATCGCCGACCGGCCCAACCTCGGCCATCCGCGCGCCGCCCTTGAGGGTGTGCAAGTCGCGCTGCAACGACGACAGCGGCGCAGCGTTCTCTGGATCATTGAGCCAACGCTGCAAGGCCTGTCCGGCGCTTTCGAGGATATCCACCGCTTCCTCGAGAAAGATCGAAACGATTTCATCGTCAATCGCCAACGCCTGCGTCTGCGCCAACTCGGTGGTGGCGCTGCCCAGTTCGGTGATGCTCAGGGTGCGGCTGCCATCGCTGCGGATCAACCCCGTGGCCGATGGATCAAGGCCCTCATGCAGCAAATCACGCAAGGCGCGAACCCGCGCCGGCTGAGAGCCGACTTCCTGGCCCGCGGCCAGTTCGTCGAGCATGTTGATCAGCGCTTCGTGAGCGCTTTGAGCCTCGTGGAAGAACCGCTCGCTGACCGCCAGGCTGCTTTCTTCCACCGCGCCATAGAGGTCGAGCAAGGCTTCACACAGCTCATCCACCGGGTGCAGATCGGCCAGGTGCGCGTTTTCACCCAAGGTCGTCAGTTCATCCAGCAGCGCGCTGAGTTCCTGCCGCTCGCCGGGGTGCTGCTGCCAGCGTTGCAACAGGCTTTCGGCGTCCAGCAGGATGTCCATGCCCTGGGCGAGGAAATTGTTGATCAGCTGCGGATCACGCTTGATTCGCAACCCCGTGTTCGGCGCATTGAGGATGGCTTCCAGGCGCTCGGCGAGCAGCGACTGAGTGCGTTCGATCAAGCTTTGGGCACCACTGATGGGTGTCAACGGATCACTGTTCAATTGCTTCAAGCCGCGACGCAGCAGGCCGCAGGCTTCAAGCAGCAGTTCGACTTCGTCCAGGTCCAGCGCAATCTGGTGCGCCTTGTACTCGCGGGCCAGTTGATCGAACGCTGCCGCCAGTTCGGCAATCGGCAACACACCCGCCATCGAAGCGCTGCCCTTGAGCGTGTGCAGCGCGCGCTGCAATTCATCACTGGCCTGCAACGGCACGTGCTCGGCGGCCTGATCGAGAAAGCGGTTGAGGCTGTTGAGGTGGGTTTCGGCTTCGTTGCGGAAGATCTCCAGTAACTGCGGATCAAGCACCGCGACATCCTGCGGCGCAGCGTCCAGCAAGCTTTCATCGCCCTTGGCCAACGCATGGGCGCGAGCGGCCAGGCAGTCGACATCTTCGCGCTGGCGCTGGCGGTTGGCGGCGAACTCGGCGATCAGTTCAGGGAGCAGTTGCAGCACTTCATCCAGCAGTTGATGCACCGGCGGACCCGGTTCGACGCTGCGTTCCAGCACCCGGTTGAGCAGGTTCTCCAGCGCCCAGGCCAACTCGCCCAGCACCAGTGCGCGAACCATTCGCCCGCTGCCTTTCAAGGTGTGGAAAGCGCGACGCAATTCACTCAGAACGGATGCGCTGTCGGGGCTGGCCAACCAGCGCGGCAAATATTCGCGCAGGACTTCAAGGACCTCATCGGTCTCTTCAAGGAAGACTTCCCGCAGCTCATCATCCACCGGTTCTTCATCGGCCGGCGGCGGCAGCAGACTGCCCGGTGTGATTAGCGCGGGCGGATTGACGGCGCTGGTTGGGCTGGCCAATACCTCTGCCAGCGACTGGGCGATCTGCGGGTTATCCCGCGCCTGCGATTCCTGCATCACTAACGCCAAGCCTGGGCTTGGCACTTCTTCGAGCAGCGGTACATGCACTTCGTTGGGGAAATAACCCAGTGCCGCCAGGCTTTGCTCGGTGACATCAAGAAGCTGTTCGCCGGGCGCCTCATGGTCTTCGCTCAAGCGCTCCAGGTAATACTCGATGCTGGTAATGGCGTCGGCCAGATTGTCGAGTTGCTGCCAGTCGGGCCGTGTCTGATCCACCAGCAGATGCTCGCGAATGAAGCTGTTGCAGGCTTCCAGCAGGCTCGCCGCACGGCTCAACGGGATCATCGCCAACGCGCCACGCACCTGGGTCAGCACGGCCGGTAGCGGCTGCAAAGCCTGACGATCCCAGTCGGCGTCGATGTAGTCGACGATCATGTCCTTGGCCTGTTGCAGGCAGATTCGCGCTTCCTTGATGACGATCTGGTGGATCTGGATCAGGTCGGTGGTCGGCAACCGGCTCTCTTCGCGGCTTTCCTCAACGGTACCGACCATTCCGGCCAGTGTCGCCTCGACGTAAAGCAAGGCACCGGCGACATCCATCAGGATCGCGTCGTTCGGCTCTCGTTGGCCTTGGGCCAGGCTCAGGACCACCGCCAGTTGATCGATGATCACCTTGCGCGGTTGACCGAAACCGAGCACCGCCAGGGTGTCGGCGATTTGCCGCAGTGGCGCCAGCAGACTGTCGAGGTCCGAGACATGTTGACGGTCGCTGCGCACGAACAGGTCGAGGCGCTCCTTGACCCGCACCAGTTCTTCGCAGAGCGCGGCCAGCACCGAGCGCATCGCGTCACGGTCCGGGCCGGCCAGACGGGCGCGTTCTTCATCGACCATCGCGCTGTCGGGCAATGCGTCGTCCAGCGCGTAGCGATCTTTCATGATTTGCATCTGCGCAGTGGGATGTTGTGCCTTGGCAATGTAGAACAACAGGCTCTTGAGCAGCTCTGGCGGTGCCGGCTGATTGACCCCGTGCATGCCGTGCTCCAGCAGACGCTTGAGTTCCTTGTCGGCGTCCTTGAACAGACTGCGCAACGCCGGGCTGTTGGCGATGCCGCCACTGACCATGCCTTCGACCAGCGCCGAAGCGACATGCCACAACGACCCCAATGGCGCGTCACCGCACAGCGCTTCGAGGCGTGCAAAGACCTTGGCCAGATAGCCGAGATTGGTGTTGTCGTCCTGTTCGCGAAGCAAACCCACCAGACCCATCTGCAACATTTGCCGCAATTTACGCAGCACATTCGGCAGTTCGGCGGGTTCAAGCATCGCCAGAGTGTCTTCGTCCAGCGGCGGCAGATCCTGCCACTGTGGGCTGAACAGACTGGTTTCCGACAACAGGCTTTCGCCACGGGCGCTGCGCAGGTCGTTGATCAGCGGCAACACCACCAGCGGCAAGTCGCGGCGGGCGCTGTGCACGCGGTCAAGGTAAATCGGTAACTGGCCGAGGGATTGTTGCAACAGGCGAATGGCTTCATCGCGATGGCTGACGCGGTTTTGCTGCAACGCCGCCGCGAGCTGCTCCATCTCTTCGGCGAGCAACGCCGCGCCGTAGAATTCGACTATCTGCAAACTGCCGTGGACCTGATGAATCCCCGCCAGGCACTCGTCGATCGCGTGCGCCGTCTGCGGTTCTTCGACCCGGTTGTCGAGGGCCATGCTTTCAAGGGCAATAAACGCCTGCTTCAGCGTTTCGGCAATTTCGCCCTTGACCCATTCGAGGGCCACATAGTCGTGCCGATCACCCATAACCACTCCAATCAAAATGCTTTCCCGGCAGCCATCGTTCAAGCCTTGTCGGCGCTGTGCTCAGCGACGGCCGGCAAGGTGAAACCAGACACCGAACGCCGCAGCTGGCTGGCCATTTTTGCCAGGTTGCCAATGCTCTCGGCGGTGGCCGTGGAGCCCGACGAGGTCTGCGCGGTGATCTGCTGGATCACGTTCATCGTCAAGGATATCTGACCCGCCGAAGACGTCTGTTGCTGCGCCGCGTTGGAAATACTCTGGATCAACGCCGCGAGGGTTTTCGACACGCCTTCGATTTCTTCCAGGGCCACACCGGCATCCTGCGCCAGTCGCGCGCCGCGCACCACTTCGGTGGTGGTTTGTTCCATGGAAATCACGGCTTCATTGGTGTCGGTCTGAATCGCCCGCACCAGGGTTTCAATCTGCCGAGTGGCCGCCGACGAGCGCTCCGCCAGCCGCTGGACTTCATCGGCAACCACCGCAAAACCGCGCCCGGCGTCACCGGCCATGGAGGCCTGGATCGCGGCGTTGAGCGCGAGGATGTTGGTCTGGTCGGCAATGTCGTCGATCAGGCTGACGATGTCGCCAATTTCCTGGGAAGACTCACCCAGACGTTTGATCCGCTTGGCCGTGTCCTGAATCTGTTCACGGATGTTGTCCATGCCGTGAATGGTGTTGTGCACCACCTCGTTGCCCTTGTTGGCGATTTCTACCGAGCGCTCGGCGACCGCAGAGGACTCGGCAGCATTGGCCGACACCTGATCAATGGACTGGGCCATTTCGTTGATCGCGGTCGAGGCTTCGGAAATCTGCTGTGCCTGATGCTCCGAGGCCTGGGCCAGGTGCATCGCGGTTGCCTGGGTTTCCTGTACGGCAGCAGCCACCTGACCGGCCGTCAGGTTGATGGTCGCGACCAGATCGCGCAGTTGATCGACCGAGTAATTGATCGAGTCGGCGATGGTTCCGGTGAAGTCTTCGGTCACCGATGCCGTCACCGTCAAGTCGCCATCGGCAAGATCTTCGATCTCGTCGAGCAAGCGCATGATCGCATTCTGGTTACGTTCGTTCTTCTCGGCAGTTTCCCGCAATTGGCGATTGGTTTCGCGAACCATCACCAGGCCGATCAGGATGATTGAAGTCAGCGCCAGCAAGCCCAGCACGTAACCGCCGATGGTATCGGTCGAGCGCCCCCCCACCATATTTTCGAAACCGCTGGCCAGGTGCGAAGCCTCATCAAGCAGGGTCTGCGACAAATTGAAGATGTTGCCCGCCGACTCGCGGACCTTGAACAGCTCAGGCGAGGTTTCGAGGATCTCGTCGACCGAGCCCGAAACGAACTCGAACAGCTCGGCAATCTCGGTCAGGCGGGCACGGGCGTCATGGTCTTCGACCTGGCTGATTTTCAGCGAAAGATTGCCCTGAAGCATACCGTTGAGCACCTGACCAAAGCGCGCTGCATCACGGCCAAAGGCGTCGGCGGCCTGCTGCGCGTTTTCGTCGCCAGCGAGCACCGTGTTGACCGCACCAAGGATTCGCTCGGCCAACAACGACTGGCGCTGAGCCATGGCGACCTGAGTGGCTGGCGCACCGCGCTGGAGCAGGATTTCGACGACTTTTTCGTACTCGACCTGCAACTGCGGCACGGTCTCGGCCAGGGTAGCGGCGACCTGATGCAGCGACAATACAGTCTGTTCACTGGAAAGGATCGCATCGGTGTTCTTCAGCAAGCGCTCCCAATCCTGTTGCACCGCGTGCATTTCCGGGCGTACTGCCGGGGGGGCTGGCGGCAAGCCGGTGGCCGGATCACCTTTTTTCAAGTAACCCCAGCGTTGGGCGAAGTCGTTACGGGCGTCACTCAGCAGCTTGAACGCCGCCGCTTTGCCGGCGGCCGCTTCGGTGGCGTTTTTGGCGATACGTTGGGACAGCACGCGCAGCTCGCCGGCGTGGCCGATGTACTGCTTGTCGTAGGAGGCCTGGGTGTTGAGGTAAGCGAAGTTGGCGAACAGCAATACGATGAACACGATCAGCGCCATGAACAGCACAATGATCTGCGAGCGACTGCGCGACCCTTCCGTAGCCTTGCCTGTTTTTGCTTTTATCATCGATCCTCGCCTGTTAATCAACGCTCTGCCAGGACTGGCCGAAGAACCTGTGGGAGCGGGCTTGCTCGCGAATCAGGCGCCGCGGTCTTGCTGATCTACCGCGTTATCGTTCATTCGCGAGCAAGCCCGCTCCCACACAAGATCCGTGTCGTACCGGTTAAAGGGCCACATCCATGAACCGTTGGGACTGCGCCAGGGCAAACGGGCTGAAGACCTGCCAACGCTGCTCGCGCTCGAACTGTCCCTTTATGAAAGCACCCGCCGGGCCGTTCTGCGCGTCCAGTGACGCCGGCTCGAAACTGGCCTGGTCAAAGTGCTGCATGCCGAACACCTCATCGACCATCAACCCGACAAACACCTCTTTATACTCAACCACCAGTACGCGCCGTTGCTTGCGCAGCGCAGACAGCTCAGTGCCAAAGAAACCGCACAGGTCCATGATCGGCAGCAACCGCCCGCGCAGGTTGGCCACGCCCTTGACCCACGACTTGACCCCCGGCAGCTGAGTAAAACGCGGTTCGTGCAGGACTTCGCTGACCTCGCCCATGGGCGCCACGTACCAGCGCTCGCCGAGACGAAAACCGATCCCGCTCCAGCCATGGTTACGGGTTTGCTGCGACGGCAGATCCGCCGCCAGCAGACGGCAGCGCTGGTCGATCTGCAGCAGCAGTTCGAAGGCAGTCAGCGACTCGGCCATGGGTCGGCCGTCAGCCAGCCAGCACGTTGTTCAGGGTCTTGATCAGGGTTTCTTCGTCCACCGGCTTGGTGAGGTAATCCTTGGCGCCCTGGCGGGTGCCCCAGACCTTGTCGGTTTCCTGATCCTTGGTGGTGATGATGATCACCGGAATGTGGCTGGTTTCAGCGTCTTTGGTCAGCTGGCGGGTGGCCTGGAAACCGTTAAGGCCGGGCATGACGATGTCCATCAGCACTGCGTCGGGTTTTTCCTGACGGGCCAGCGCCACACCGTCTGCGCCATTTTCGGCCTTCAACACTTCGTGACCGTGCTTTTCCAGCATACCGGTCAGTTTGTACATTTCAGTCGGCGAATCATCGACGATCAGAATACGTGCCATGGTCTTCCCCATTCTTATAGACGCCGGGCCCGTTGGCCGAGCGTCACTGTGCGTGTCCTACTGCGGCGAAACAACGACAAAGCCCGGTACATGGGCCTGGATCGCGTTCAGCAGTTCTTCCTTGCTGAAAGGTTTGGTCAAAAACTGGTCAGAGCCGACGATGCGCCCCTTGGCCTTGTCGAACAGCCCGTCCTTGGACGACAGCATAATCACTGGCGTGGACTTGAACGCGCTGTTGTTCTTGATTAAAGCGCAGGTCTGATAACCATCCAGACGCGGCATCATGATGTCGACAAAAATGATGCCGGGATGATTGTCGGCAATCTTGGCCAGGGCATCAAAACCATCGATGGCCGTGATGACCTCACAGCCCACGTTCTTCAACAGCGTTTCGGCGGTGCGACGAATTGTCTTCGAATCGTCGATCACCATGACCTTCAAGGCGCTGGAATGCTGTTCCATATCTGCTCTACCGTCGCCTTTGCGAATCAATTTGTCGTTTGCAGGTTACCAGGGCTCGAAACCCTTGATGCTCAAGGGCCAGCACGACATGGCAGTCTTTTTAGCACAGTCTCCAAATCCAATCTATCGAGCAACCTTCGAGGTGGTTTTTCCTTGACCGGGAACACTCTCAGCGCCACTCTGACGCCACTTTTTCATGTCGCTTTGACCACCCCAATTTCGAGGAAAAACCCATGAGCGTTCGCGTCGGGATTGTCATGGACCCTATCGCCAGCATTTCCTATAAAAAGGATAGCTCGCTGGCCATGCTGCTGGCCGCCCAGGCACGCGGCTGGACGCTGTTCTATATGGAACAGCGCGATCTGTACCAGGCCGAAGGTGAAGCCCGGGCGCGCATGCGTCCTTTGAAAGTCTTTGCCAACCCGGAAAAATGGTTTGAGCTGGAAGCCGAAACCGATGCGCTGCTGAGCGATCTGGACGTGATCCTGATGCGCAAGGATCCGCCGTTCGACATGGAATTCGTCTACTCCACCTACCTGCTGGAGCAAGCCGAGCGCGCTGGCGTGCTGGTGGTCAACAAGCCGCAGAGCCTGCGCGACTGCAATGAAAAACTGTTCGCCACGCTGTTCCCGCAGTGCACGCCACCGACTGTGGTCAGCCGTCGCCCCGATGTGTTGCGCGAGTTCGCCGATCATCACGGCGATGTGATTCTCAAACCGCTGGACGGTATGGGCGGCGCTTCGATCTTCCGTCACACCAAAGGCCATCCGAACCTTTCGGTGATCCTCGAAACCCTGACCCAGCACGGCAAGCAGCAGATCATGGCGCAGGGTTACCTGCCGGCCATCAAGGACGGCGACAAGCGCATTCTGATGATCGACGGCGAGCCTGTGGATTACTGCCTGGCGCGGATTCCGGCCGCTGGCGAAACCCGTGGCAACCTGGCCGCCGGTGGCCGTGGCGAAGCACGCCCGCTGACCGACAAGGATCGCTGGATCGCCGCACAGGTCGGCCCGACCCTGCGTGAAAAGGGTTTGCTGTTCGTCGGCCTCGACGTGATCGGCGAGCACCTGACCGAAATCAACGTCACCAGCCCGACCTGCATCCGTGAGATCGACAACGCTTTTGGCACGAACATCGGCGAAATGCTGATGGCTGCCATCGATCAGAAGCTTAAAGCCCGTTGATATAGAACACCCAAGTTACGACCAACATTGCGTTATCATGCGCGGCCTGTGAAAAACGCGATGTTGGTTTTCTTGTTATGACACTTCCGTCCGATCTGCCTCCCGAACTCGCCCACCGTGGCGTGCGCCCGGCCGATCGCCTCGGTTTTACCCTGTTTCTCGCGGCGCTGATTCACCTGGCCTTGCTGTTGGGCGTCGGGTTCACCTTTGTCGAACCCAAGCAGATCAGCAGAACCCTGGAAATCACCCTCGCCACCTTCAAAAGCGAAACCAAGCCGAAAAAGGCCGATTTCCTCGCTCAGGAAAACCAGCAAGGCAGCGGCACTCTGGATAAAAAGGCGATTCCCAAGACCACCGAGGTCGCGCCGTTCCAGGACAACAAAGTTCAAAAAGTCTCGCCCCCTCCTTCGGTCAAACCCCAGGTGCAGGAAGCTGCGCCGAAAGCGGCCGTGACCACGATCGCCCCCGCACCAAAGAAAGCCGCGACCAAGAAACAAGAGGTCAAGGCCGAGCCGACGCCGAAGGCCGCGACACCGACGTTCGACAGCTCGCAGCTGTCCAGCGATATCGCCAGCCTGGAAGCGGAACTCGCCAACGAACAACAGCTGTATGCCAAGCGCCCGCGTATCCACCGCCTGAGCGCCGCCTCGACCATGCGCGACAAGGGCGCCTGGTATAAGGACGAATGGCGCAAGAAGGTCGAGCGTATCGGTAACCTGAATTACCCGGACGAAGCCCGACGCAAGCAGATCTACGGCAACTTGCGGCTGATGGTCTCGATCAACCGCGACGGTTCGCTGTATGAGGTGCTGGTGCTGGAATCCTCCGGCCAGCCGCTGCTGGATCAGGCGGCGCAGCGCATCGTCCGCCTGGCGGCACCGTTTGCACCGTTTACCGGCGATCTGTCGGATATCGACCGGCTGGAAATTATTCGTACGTGGAAGTTTGCACGCGGGGACAAGCTCTCAAGCAACTGACCGCCACAAATCCCACATTTGATCACTGCCGACTGCCAAATTGCGGTATCCCCAGCTTGTCAGTTTGCCCCTCCAACGCCACACTAGCGCCTATGAAGAACGTCAGTCCCAGCTACCTCAAGCATCACTTCCTGATCGCCATGCCTCACATGGTCGACCCGAACTTTGCGCACACCTTGACCTACATTGTCGAGCACACGGCCAATGGTGCCATGGGGTTGATCATCAACCGCCCGCAGGACCTGAGCCTGGCGGATATTCTCGAACAACTACGCCCCGACATCGAACCGCCACCGCTGTGCCAGCATGTGCCGATTTTCACCGGCGGCCCGGTACAGACTGATCGCGGTTTTGTCCTGCACCCGATCGGCTCGACGTATCAGGCAACGGTTGAACTGGATGGCCTGGCGCTGTCCACTTCCCAGGACGTGCTGTTTGCCATCGCCGATGGCGTTGGCCCGGCCAAAAGCCTGATCGCCCTCGGTTACGCCGGCTGGGAAGCCGGGCAACTGGAGGCCGAGCTGACCGACAATGCCTGGCTGACTTGCCCGTTCGATGCCGACATCCTGTTCAACACCAGCAGCGAATTGCGCCTGGAAGCGGCCGCCAAGCGCCTGGGCATCAACCTCAGCCTGCTGACCAGCCAGGCGGGACACTCCTGATGGCCCTGCGTCTGATTCTGGGTTTTGATTACGGCACCAAACAGATCGGCGTTGCGGTCGGCCAGGTGATTACCGGCCAGGCCCGCGAACTCTGCACCTTAAAGGCGCAAAACGGCATTCCTGACTGGAATCAGGTCGAAGCCCTGATCAAGGAATGGAAACCCGACGCAGTAGTGGTCGGCCTGCCGCTGAACATGGACGGCACGCCCAGTGACATGTGCCTGCGGGCCGAGAAGTTCGCCCGCCGTCTGAATGGCCGCTACAACCTGCCCTTCTATACCCACGATGAACGCCTGACCACTTTCGAGGCCAAAGGTGAACGTCTGGTCCGTGGCGGGCAAAAAGGCAGTTACCGCGACAACCCGGTCGACGCCATCGCCGCCGCCCTGCTGCTGCAAGGCTGGCTCGACGAAAATGGCGCGCTGTTTGAATCCTGAAGAGGCGCTGCAGCGTCTCTCTTAGCTACAACCCGAGCCGCACTGTGCATGCAGCGTGCTCGGACCCATGAAGGAGCAACCATGAGCCTGCCCAATCCCGCCGAACTGATCAGCCAAATGGCGATCCGTCTTGACACCTATCTGGCCAAACGGGGCATCAGCGAACCGCGCTACATCGGCATTCGCACCGGTGGCGTGTGGGTCGCTCAGGCCTTGCTCGAAGAGCTTGGCAGCGACTCGCCACTGGGTACGCTGGATGTTTCCTTCTACCGCGACGACTTCAGCCAGAGCGGCCTACACCCACAGGTGCGTCCCTCGCAGCTGCCGTTCGAAATCGAAGGCCAGCATCTGGTGCTGATCGACGATGTGCTGATGAGCGGCCGGACCATTCGTGCGGCCATGAACGAACTCTTCGATTACGGCCGCCCGGCCAGCGTCACCCTGGTGTGCCTGCTCGATCTGGATGCCGGCGAGCTGCCGATTCGCCCGAACGTGGTCGGCGCCACCCTGTCGCTGGCGGCCCATGAACGGGTCAAGTTGACCGGCCCCGACCCGCTGCAACTCGAACTTCAAGACCTCGCCCTTTAATTCGCCCTTTTAAAGAGTCCATTGCGATGACGCCTCTAGACACCAAGCGCCCGCTGCAGCTCAATGATCAGGGCCAGCTGCGCCACTTCCTCTCGCTCGACGGTTTGCGCCGCGAGCTGCTGACGGAAATCCTCGACACCGCCGACTCGTTCCTTGAAGTCGGCGCCCGGGCGGTAAAGAAAGTCCCGCTGCTGCGCGGCAAGACCGTGTGCAACGTGTTCTTCGAAAACTCCACCCGCACCCGCACCACCTTCGAACTGGCGGCCCAACGGCTGTCGGCAGACGTGATCACCCTGAACGTGTCAACGTCCTCGGCGAGCAAGGGCGAAACCCTGCTCGACACCCTACGCAACCTCGAAGCCATGGCCGCTGACATGTTCGTCGTGCGCCACGGCGATTCCGGTGCCGCGCACTTCATCGCCGAACATGTTTGCCCGCAAGTGGCGATCATCAACGGCGGTGACGGCCGTCACGCCCACCCGACGCAAGGCATGCTCGACATGCTCACCATCCGTCGGCACAAAGGCAGCTTTGAAAACCTTTCGGTGGCCATCGTCGGCGACATCCTGCACTCGCGGGTTGCGCGCTCGAACATGCTCGCGCTGAAAACCCTCGGTTGCCCGGACATCCGCGTGATCGCGCCGAAAACCCTGCTGCCGATCGGTATCGAGCAGTACGGCGTGAAGGTCTACACCGACATGACCGAAGGCCTGAAAGATGTCGACGTGGTGATCATGCTGCGCCTGCAGCGTGAACGCATGACCGGCGGTCTGCTGCCGAGCGAAGGCGAGTTCTACCGCCTGTTCGGCCTGACCACTGCGCGCCTGGCCGGCGCCAAACCGGATGCCATCGTCATGCACCCGGGTCCGATCAACCGTGGCGTGGAGATCGAATCGGCGGTGGCCGACGGTCCGCACTCGGTGATTCTCAATCAGGTGACCTACGGGATCGCCATTCGTATGGCCGTGTTGTCCATGGCCATGAGCGGGCAAACTGCCCAGCGCCAATTCGAGCAGGAGAACGCCCAGTGAAGCTCAGCATTCTCGGCGCCCGCGTCATCGATCCAGGCACGGGCCTGGATAAAGTCACCGATATTCACATCGAAGCCTGCAAGATCGTCGCCATTGGCGCTGCTCCAGCCGGTTTCGTCGCCGTCGACACCATTGAGGCCAAAGGTCTGGTGGTCGCTCCCGGCCTTGTCGACCTGAACGTCGCTCTGCGCGAACCGGGTTACAGCCGCAAAGGCACGATTGCCAGTGAAACCCGCGCCGCTGCGGCTGGCGGCGTCACCAGCCTGTGCTGCCCGCCACGGACCAAACCGGTGCTGGACACCTCGGCCGTGGCCGAGCTGATCCTCGACCGCGCCCGCGAGGCCGGTAATGCCAAGGTTTTCCCGATTGGTGCCCTGAGCAAAGGTCTGGACGGTGAACAGCTGGCCGAACTGATTGCCCTGCGCGATGCCGGTTGTATTGCATTCGGTAACGGCCTGGAGAGTTTCCGCAACACCCGGACCCTGTGCCGGGCGCTGGAATACGCGGCGACGTTCGACCTGACGGTGATCTTCCACTCACAGGATCATGACCTGGCCGAAGGTGGCCTGGCTCACGAAGGTCCGACCGCGAGTTTCCTCGGTTTGCCGGGGATTCCCGAAACGGCTGAAACCGTGGCCCTGGCCCGTGATCTGCTGCTGGTCGAACAAACCGGCGTGCGTGCGCATTTCAGCCAGCTCACCAGCGCCCGTGGCGTGGCATTGATCGCCCAGGCTCAGGCCCGTGGTCTGCCGGTGACGGCCGATGTGGCGCTGTATCAGCTGATCCTCACAGACGAGGCGCTGATCGACTTCAACAGCCTGTATCACGTCCAGCCGCCGCTGCGCACCCGCGCTGACCGCGATGGCCTGCGCGCCGCCGTGAAGTCCGGAGTGGTTCAAGCCATCTCCAGCCATCACCAGCCGCACGAACGCGACGCCAAGCTGGCTCCGTTCGGCGCGACCGAGCCGGGCATCAGCAGCGTTGAACTGCTACTGCCGCTGGCCCTGACATTGGTGGAAGACGGTTTGCTCGATCTGCCGACGCTGCTGGCACGCTTGAGTGCCGGCCCGGCCGAAGCCCTGCGCCTGCCAGTGGGCAAGCTGGTGGTGGGAGCTGCAGCGGATCTGGTGGTGTTCGATCCAGCCGCGTCCACCGTGGCCGGTGAAAACTGGTTGTCGAAGGGTGAAAACTGCCCGTTCCTCGGCCATAGCCTGCCGGGCGTGGTGCGCTACACCCTGGTGGACGGACGGATCAGCCACCAGGCTTAAAACCGCGTCGTTCCAATCGCGAGCAAGCTTTGCTCCTACGGGATGTCACCGCACCTGTAGGAGCATGGCTTGCCAGCGATGGCGCCCTGGAAGGCGCCTCAGCTCTGAGCGTTGCGCACAGAGATCTGGTCATTCAACGTCCAGAAGTCATACAGCACCCCCAGAAAGAACAACCCACCGGTCACCAGGTACAGCAGGCCCGTCAGCCACTTGCCTTGGTACATGCGGTGGATGCCGAATACGCCGAGGAATGTCAGCAGGATCCAGGCGACGCTGTACTCGATAGGACCGGCGGTAAAACGCAGATCCGCTTCACGGTCCATGGCGGGAATCAGGAACAGGTCGATCAGCCAGCCAATCCCCAGCAATCCGAAAGTGAAAAACCAGATCGTTCCGGTCACCGGCTTGCCGTAATAGAACCGGTGAGCACCGGTAAATCCGAAAATCCACAGCAGGTAACCGATCACCTTGCTGTGGGTGTCCTGGTAGGGAGCAGGTTGCTGATAGGTGTTCATGGAGGACCTCATTTCAGACGATAGATAAATATTCTTGAATTCTTTGTGACTTTTTTACAGGCGACCGACGTGTGGCAAATGCTACCTTCTCTCCCGTCAAAGCCTTGTAGCGCCTGACTTGTGTCAGACAATTGATCCCTTTTGCCGCGCTTTTGGCGGATTTGACCTCCAGGTTGAATCGACCAACGGCCTCGGAAAGGACAAAAAAGCTGTTATAAAGTTGCGCGCTTCCCCATATAGAGCCTTGCCTAATGCGTCCATTTTTCAAGACATGGCTAACCATTTGCCTATTAATGCCACTGGCCGCCCACGCCACCAATCGTGAGCAACGTCTTCCGAACGTTAATGGTTACACCCCTAAATCTCATGTTTCTGTTGCTACCAGCAAAAACAAGCACGCTGTAAAAGGTCTGACTCACCTGAGCAAGGCCGACAGCAAACTGGTCCCGCCGATGGGGGCCAAACAAAGCAGCAATGTACTGAGCCGTGCGGTAAACGTGCTCGGCACGCCTTATCGTTGGGGCGGCAGCAGCCCAAGTAAAGGCTTCGATTGCAGCGGGCTGGTGAAATACGCCTTCAATGACGTTGGTACTGCTGACCTGCCACGCACCTCCAACGCCATGGCCGCGGGCCACGGGCAGAAAGTCGATCGCAAGGACCTGAAGCCGGGCGACCTTATTTTCTTCAATATCAAGAGCCGCAAGGTCAACCACGTCGCCATTTACCTGGGCAACGACCGTTTCATCCACGCACCGCGTCGTGGCAAGTCGGTGACCATCGACACCCTGAAGAAACCGTACTGGGAAAGCCATTACGTGGTTGCCAAGCGGGTTCTGCCGAAAGAATCGAAAACCATGCGCATCGCTCAGCGCTGATCCGACACTCCGGAGTCAGATCCGGAATCTGCTTCAAACATGACGCCCTCTTCGCGAGCAAGCCCGCTCCCACATTGGAATGCATTTCCCTGTGGGAGCGGGCTTGCTCGCGAAGGCGTCTTTGAAAGCGCAACAAATTCCCTCTCAGAAGTTATCCGGTGACCGCGCCTTCTCCCGCGCATGCTCGCGGCTGATCAGGCCTTTGCTCACCAGGTCCTTCAAGCACATGTCCAGCGTCTGCATTCCCAGCGAAGCCCCGGTCTGAATCGACGAGTACATCTGCGCGATCTTGTCTTCGCGGATCAGGTTACGGATCGCCGAAGTGCCGATCATGATTTCGTGAGCCACCACCCGGCCACCACCGGTTTTCTTGATCAGTGTCTGGGAAATCACCGCCTGCAACGACTCCGAGAGCATCGAACGCACCATCGACTTCTCGTCGCCCGGAAACACGTCCACCACCCGATCAATGGTTTTCGCCGCTGAGTTGGTGTGCAGGGTGCCAAAGACCAGATGCCCGGTCTCCGCCGCCGTCAGCGCCAGACGAATGGTCTCCAGATCACGCATTTCCCCCACCAGAATCACGTCCGGGTCCTCGCGCAGGGCCGAGCGCAGCGCCGTAGCGAAACTGCGCGTGTCGCGGTGCACTTCACGCTGATTGATCAGGCATTTGCGTGATTCATGAAGGAATTCGATGGGGTCTTCGATGGTGAGGATATGGTGATGCCGGTGGTTGTTCAGATAGTCGATCATCGCCGCCTGGGTGGTCGACTTACCGGAACCGGTGGGCCCGGTGACCAGCACCAGCCCGCGAGGGGCATCGGTAATACGGCGAAACACATCCCCCATGCCCAGTTCTTCCATGCTCTGGATTTTCGACGGAATGGTCCGGAACACCGCGCCCGGGCCGCGATACTGATTGAACGCATTGACCCGAAAGCGCGCCACACCCGGCGACTCGAAGGAAAAGTCGGTCTCCAGCGCCTGCTCAAACTCCACCCGCTGCTTGTCGTTCATGATCGCGTAGATCAGCTCGCGCACCTGCTTGTCATCCAGCGGCGGCAGGTTGATTCGCCGCACATCGCCATCAACCCGGATCATCGGCGGCAGCCCCGCAGACAGGTGCAAGTCGGAAGCCCCCTGTTTGGCGCTGAAAGCCAGCAGTTCAGTGATATCCATAGCGCTCCCCAATTCCAGTAGAATGCCGCGAACCTCAGACTGCCGGCGTCCCTTGAATGTCCACGATAGCAGACAACATCGCACTGGTTCAGGCACGCATCCACGCTGCTGCCCTCGCTGCAAAGCGTGAAGAGCACAGCGTCCAGCTGCTGGCCGTGAGCAAGACCAAGCCTGCCGAAGCCGTGCGTGAAGCCTACGCCGCGGGTGTACACGACTTTGGCGAGAACTATCTGCAGGAGGCCCTGGGCAAACAGCTCGAACTGGCCGATCTACCCTTGATCTGGCACTTCATCGGCCCCATTCAATCGAACAAGACGCGTGCTATCGCCGAGAACTTCGCTTGGGTACATTCCGTGGATCGCTTGAAAATCGCACAACGCCTGTCCGAACAACGCCCGGCCGAACTGCCACCTCTGAACATCTGCATTCAGGTCAATGTCAGCGGTGAAGCCAGCAAATCCGGTTGTGCCCCGGCCGATCTGCCGGCGCTGGCCAACGCCATCAGCGCGTTGCCACGCTTGAAACTGCGCGGTTTGATGGCAATTCCCGAGCCGACCGAAGATCGCGCCGCTCAGGACGCAGCCTTTGCGACCGTACAAAAGCTACAAGCCAGCCTGAACCTGCCACTCGACACACTTTCCATGGGCATGAGCCACGACCTCGAGTCGGCCATTGCCATGGGCGCCACCTGGGTTCGTATTGGTACGGCCCTGTTTGGTTCTCGCGACTACGGTCATCAATAGCCGGTCAGCCCTGAAATGGCTGACACACCTCTCTATAAGGACCTGACATGAGCAAGACCCGTATTGCCTTTATCGGTGCCGGAAACATGGCCGCCAGCCTGATCGGCGGCCTGCGTGCCAAAGGCCTGGAAACCGCGCAGATCCGTGCCAGCGACCCGGGCGCTGAAACCCGCGCCCGGGTAACCGCCGAACACGGCATCGAAACGTTCGCCGACAACGCAGAAGCGGTACAAGGCGCAGACGTGGTCGTACTGGCGGTCAAACCCCAGGCGATGAAAGCCGTGTGTGAAGCGCTGCGTCCAAGCCTTGCACCGAATCAACTGGTGGTGTCGATTGCCGCCGGGATCACCTGCGCCAGCATGAACAACTGGCTCGGCGCCCAACCGATCGTGCGCTGCATGCCCAACACCCCGGCGCTGCTGCGTCAGGGCGTGAGCGGTCTGTACGCCACGGTCCAAGTGACTGCCGAACAACGCCAGCAAGCCGAAGAGCTACTGTCGGCCGTCGGTATCGCCCTGTGGCTGAACGAAGAGCAGCAACTGGATGCAGTCACCGCCGTTTCCGGCAGTGGTCCTGCGTACTTCTTCCTGCTGATCGAAGCCATGACCGCTGCGGGCGAGAAGCTTGGCCTGCCACGGGACATCGCGGCCCAGCTGACTCTGCAAACCGCGCTGGGCGCCGCACACATGGCGGTCGCCAGTGATGTCGACGCCGCCGAGTTGCGCCGTCGCGTGACCTCGCCAGCAGGCACCACCGAAGCCGCGATCAAGACCTTCCAGGCCGGCGGCTTCGAAGCCCTGGTAGAAAAAGCACTCGGCGCCGCTGCGCACCGCTCGGCCGAGATGGCCGAGCAACTCGGTCGCTAATCAGCTCTTACAAAGGAATAAATGATGCTCGGACTCAATGACGCTGCCATTTTCATAATTAAAACCTTGGGCAGCCTGTACCTGCTGATCGTGCTGTTGCGCTTCATCCTGCAATTGGTTCGGGCGAATTTTTACAACCCGCTCTGCCAGTTCATCGTGAAAGCCACTCAACCGCTGCTCAAGCCTCTGCGCCGGGTCATCCCGAGCATGTTCGGGCTGGACATGTCGTCGCTGGTACTGGCGCTGATCGTGCAGATGCTACTGATCGCGGTCATCCTGTTGCTCAAAGGCTTCCAGGTTGACTGGCTGTTTTTGGTGCCATGGGCACTGATCGCGATCCTCTCGCTGTTTTTGAATATTCTGTTCTACGCGATGATCATCAGCGTGATTCTGTCCTGGGTTGCCCCGGGGAGCCATAATCCGGGCGCAGAGCTGGTCGCTCAGATTACTGAACCGGTCCTCGCCCCGTTCCGTCGTATGATTCCGAATCTGGGTGGCCTCGATATTTCGCCAATCTTCGCGTTTATCGTGATCCAGTTGCTGCAAAGCTGGCTGATCCCACGCCTTGCGTACTATGCCTTCATGCCAAACGGGCTGCTCGGCCTGATCTGATGAGCTATTTTCGCTGGGACGGTGACGACCTGATTCTGGAGTGTCACCTGCAACCGGCGGCCCGCAGCGATGACTTCTGCGGGCTGCATGGCGATCGGCTGAAGATCCGCCTGACCGCCCCGCCGGTCGAAGGCAAGGCCAACGCCTATCTGATGGCGTTTCTGGCCAAGGCGTTCGGGGTTTCCAAGAGCCAGGTGAGCCTGATCAGCGGTGAGCTGAACCGGCAGAAGCGGGTTCGGATCAATGCGCCGAAAAAACTGCCTGATTTGCCCGAGTTAGTGCGACTGCCCGGCTGACCGCGTCATCGTTCATCGCGAGCAAGCTTTGCTCCTACGGGTCACGGGTTGTACGCAAATCCACGACCGACACAAACTCTGTAGGAGCAAGGCTTGCTCGCGATGGGCGCACCTCGGTAGAACTGAATGAAATCAGGCCCGGCCTTTGCTTGCCGCTGGGGTCCCTGCTCATTAGACTTACGCCTCATTTCAACGAGAGCAGGGTCGATGCCAACTGCCTTTCCCGCCGATTCTGTTGGTCTGGTGACGCCGCAAATGGCGCACTTCAGCGAGCCCCTGGCCCTTGCCTGCGGCCGCTCATTGCCAGCCTATGACCTGATCTATGAAACCTACGGCACGCTGAACGCCACGGCGAGCAACGCCGTACTGATTTGCCATGCCTTGTCCGGTCACCATCACGCCGCCGGTTTTCACAGTACCGAAGACCGTAAACCCGGTTGGTGGGACAGCTGCATCGGCCCGGGCAAACCGATCGACACCAACAAATTCTTCGTCGTCAGCCTGAACAACCTCGGCGGCTGCAACGGCTCCACCGGCCCGAGCAGCATCAACCCGGACACCGGCAAGCCGTTTGGCGCCGATTTCCCGGTGTTGACCGTGGAAGACTGGGTCCACAGCCAGGCGCGCCTCGCGGACCGGATCGGCATCGACCAGTGGGCGGCCGTGATCGGCGGGAGTCTGGGCGGCATGCAGGCGATGCAGTGGAGCATTACTTACCCTGATCGCATCCGTCACTGCCTGGCCATTGCCTCGGCGCCCAAACTGTCGGCACAGAACATCGCCTTCAACGAAGTAGCGCGTCAGGCGATTCTCACCGATCCAGAGTTCCATGGCGGTTCGTTCCAGGAACAGGGCGTGATCCCCAAGCGCGGGCTGATGCTGGCGCGGATGGTCGGGCACATCACCTACCTGTCGGACGATTCCATGGGCGAGAAATTCGGCCGTGGCCTGAAAAGTGAAAAGCTCAACTACGACTTCCACAGCGTCGAGTTCCAGGTCGAAAGCTACCTGCGTTATCAGGGCGAAGAGTTCTCCGGGCGCTTCGATGCCAACACCTACCTGCTGATGACCAAAGCGCTGGACTACTTCGATCCGGCGGCGAACTTCGACGATAACCTGGCGAAAACCTTCGCTGGCGCAAAGGCCAGGTTCTGCGTGATGTCCTTCACCACCGACTGGCGCTTCTCCCCTGCCCGCTCGCGGGAACTGGTGGACGCGCTGATGGCGGCCAGGAAAGACGTTTGCTACCTGGAGATCGATGCTCCGCAAGGCCACGACGCCTTCCTGATTCCGATCCCGCGTTACTTGCAGGCGTTCAGCAATTACATGAACCGTATTTCGCTTTGAGGAAGACATGAGAGCCGATCTGGAAATCATCCAGGAATGGATCCCCGCCGGCAGCCGCGTGCTCGACCTCGGTTGCGGTGATGGCGAGCTGCTGACCTGGCTGCGCGACAACAAGCAAGTGACCGGCTATGGGCTGGAAAACGATGCGGACAACATCGCCGAATGCGTGGCCAAGGGCATCAACGTCATCGAGCAGGACCTGGACAAGGGCCTGGGCAACTTTGCCAGCAACAGTTTCGACATCGTGGTGATGACCCAGGCCCTGCAAGCCGTACATTACCCGGACAAGATCCTCGACGAAATGCTGCGGGTCGGTCGTCAGTGCATCATCACCTTCCCAAACTTCGGTCACTGGCGCTGCCGCTGGTACCTGGCGAGCAAGGGCCGGATGCCGGTTTCGGAGTTTTTGCCGTACACCTGGTACAACACGCCGAACATCCACTTCTGCACGTTTGCAGACTTTGAAGCGCTGTGCCGCGAACGTGAAGCCAAGGTCATCGATCGGCTTGCCGTCGATCAACAACACCGACATGGGTGGGCCAGTAAGCTATGGCCTAATCTATTAGGTGAGATTGGCATCTACCGCGTCAGCAGTCCTGGCCTGCAGGATCACCAGGTAGCGGTCTAACCGGGTAATTTCGAGGAGAACGATCATGGGTCGTCTAGCTCTGTTTCTATTAACCGCCTGCCTAAGCGTCAGCGCCATGGCCGCCGAAGCCATCAAAGGCGAGCGCCAGGAAACCTTCGGTGACGTGACGGTGCACTACAACACCTTCAATTCCACCTACCTGCAACCGGACATTGCCAAGGCGGCGGCACTGATTCGCAGCAAGAACCAGGGTGTGATCAATGTGTCAGTGATCAAGGCCGGCCAACCGCTGATCGCCAATGTCACAGGCACAGTGAAAGACCTGACCAGCCAAAGCATCCCGCTGAAATTCAAACAGATCACCGAAACAGGAGCGGTCTACTATATCGCCCAGTTCCCGGTGGATCAGCAGGAAGTCCGCACCTTCGAAATCAATGTGCAGACCGGCGACAAAATCAACACCATCAATTTCAACCAAGAGCTCTTCCCCGGCGAATGATCAACTTCTCGCAACTCGTATTGGCCAGCCATAACGCCGGCAAACTCAAAGAACTCCAGGCCATGCTCGGCGAATCGGTGCACCTGCGCTCGATTGGCGAGTTCAGCAGCGTCGAGCCTGAAGAAACCGGCCTGTCGTTCGTCGAAAACGCCATCCTCAAGGCCCGCAACGCCGCGCGCATCTCCGGTTTGCCGGCGCTGGCCGATGATTCGGGGCTGGCGGTGGACTTCCTCGGCGGTGCGCCGGGTATCTACTCGGCGCGTTATGCCGACGGCCAGGGCGACGCGGCGAACAACGCCAAGTTGCTCGCTGCGCTGAAAGATGTACCTGAAGCCGAACGCGGCGCACAGTTCGTCTGTGTGCTGGCATTGGTGCGCCACGCCGATGATCCGCTGCCGATTCTCTGCGAAGGTCTGTGGCACGGGCGCATCCTGACCGAAGCCAGCGGCGAACACGGTTTTGGCTACGATCCGCTGTTCTGGGTGCCGGAGCGCGATTGCTCCAGCGCAGAATTGAGCCCGACCGAGAAAAACCAGCTCAGCCACCGCGCCCGTGCAATGGATTTGCTGCGCCAACGTCTGAGCCTGAAATGACCCACGATGCATCGGCGTCGCCGCTGATTTACGGCGGCGCGCAATCGCCTCGCGCGGCCCTGCCCCAGTTGCCGCCGCTGGCGTTGTACATCCACATTCCGTGGTGCGTACGCAAATGCCCTTATTGCGACTTCAACTCCCACACTGCCAGCCCCGTGCTGCCGGAAGAAGAGTACGTGGACGCCCTGCTGGCCGACCTCGATCAAGACCTGCACGCGGTTTACGGCCGTGAGCTGAGCTCGATCTTCTTCGGTGGTGGCACGCCGAGCCTGTTCAGCGCGCAAGCGTTGGGCCGTTTGCTCAAAGGTGTGGAGCAGCGAATCCCGTTTGCCAGCGATATCGAAATCACCCTGGAAGCCAACCCCGGGACCTTCGAGCAGGAAAAATTCGTCGCTTACCGCGCCTTGGGCATCAATCGCCTGTCGATCGGTATCCAGAGCTTCCAGCAAGAGAAACTCAAGGCCCTGGGCCGGATCCACAACGGCGATGAAGCGATTCGCGCTGCTGGCATGGCCCGGCAGGCGGGGTTCGACAACTTCAACCTGGACCTGATGCACGGCCTGCCCGATCAGTCTCTGGACGATGCCCTGGACGACCTGCGTCAGGCCATCGCACTGAAGCCGACTCACCTGTCCTGGTATCAGCTGACGCTGGAGCCAAACACGGTGTTCTGGAATCAGCCGCCGACCCTGCCGGAAGACGACACCCTGTGGGACATTCAGGAGGCTGGGCAAGCACTGCTGGCCGAGCACGGTTACGCCCAGTACGAAGTCTCGGCCTATGCTCAGCCTGGTCGCCCGGCGCGGCATAACCTCAATTACTGGAGTTTCGGTGACTTCATCGGTATCGGTGCCGGCGCTCACGGCAAGCTCAGCCATCCGGACGGACGCATTGTCCGCACCTGGAAGACTCGCCTGCCGAAGGACTACCTCAACCCGGCAAAAAGCTTTCAGGCGGGTGAGAAGGCCCTGACCAACGAAGAGCTGCCGTTCGAATTCCTGATGAATGCCCTGCGCTTGACCGAGGGTGTCGAGGCGCGGCTGTATCCGGAGCGCACCGGCCTGACGCTGGAAAGCCTTGCCGAAGGCCGTCGTGAGGCCGAACAAAGTGGCTTGTTGCAGGTCGAACCGTCACGTCTGGCGGCGACTGAGCACGGACAGCTGTTCCTCAATGACTTGCTGCAGAATTTTCTGAGCTAATTTTTCTGAGCTAACTTTTCTAACCAAAGGGAAATCGAATGGATTTGGTACTGGATCTGCTTGCCACCGTGTCCCGCTGGAGCCGTAGCAACCTGTCGGAAATCGCCCTGGCACTGGTGGGCTGCCTGCTGGTGCTGTTTGGCGCAGATATCAAAGGCTGGATCGATCAACGCCTGGGCAGCATCGCCGGCGCCTTGCGCGTCCCGTTGATGGCCCTGGTGTGCATGATTGGCAGCGGCGCCGCACTGATCTACGCCACACCGTGGATTGTTCGCGGCCTGAGCCAGTTCAACAACTACAGCCTGGCGCCGGTGTTGTTGGTGGTGCTGGTGTTGATCGGCGTCGTCGCAGACCGCCGCTAATCCTAAACAACACACAAAACAAATGTGGGAGCGAGCTTGCTCGCGATGGCGATATAACATTCAACATCGATGCTGAATGTTATGGCCTCATCGCGAGCAAGCTCGCTCCCACAGTTTGTATTGCGTTACAGCTTAGGACTGTTTTTCGAACTTCAAATCCCACACGCCGTGCCCAAGGCGTTCGCCGCGGCGTTCGAACTTGGTGATCGGGCGCTCGGCTGGGCGTGGCACACACTTGCCGTCTTCGGCGAGGTTGCGGTAGCCCGGCGCGACGTTCATCACTTCCAGCATGTATTCAGCATACGGTTCCCAGTCGGTAGCCATGTGCAGCACACCGCCGACTTTCAACTTGCTACGCACCAGCTCAGCGAACGACGCCTGAACGATACGGCGCTTGTGGTGACGGCTCTTGTGCCACGGGTCCGGGAAAAACAGCATCAGGCGATCGAGGCTGTTGTCGGCCACGCAACGGTTGAGCACTTCGATCGCATCGCAATCGTAGACCCGCAGGTTAGTCAGGCCTTGAGTCAGCACGCCGTTGAGCAGCGCGCCGACACCTGGGCGGTGCACTTCAACGCCAATGAAATCCTGATCCGGCGAAGCCGCGGCCATTTCCAGCAGCGAATGGCCCATGCCAAAGCCGATTTCCAGCGAGCGTGGTGCAGACCGGCCAAACACCTGGTCAAAGTCCACCGGCGCATCGGCCAGCGGCAGGACGAACAGCGGCGTGCCTTGGTCCAGGCCACGTTGTTGGCCTTCGGTCATGCGCCCGGCACGCATCACGAAACTCTTGATGCGGCGGTGTTGGCGCTCTTCGCCTGCTTCCGTCTGGATAGGCGTGTCGTTCGATTCAGTCATCAATGGCTCTTACTTGATCAGACCATCCAGCGGCGAGGAGGCGCTGGCATAGAGTTTTTTCGGCATGCGCCCGGCGAGGTACGCCAGACGACCTGCAATAATGGCGTGCTTCATGGCTTCAGCCATCATGATCGGCTGCTGGGCGTGGGCGATGGCCGAGTTCATCAGTACCGCTTCGCAACCCAGTTCCATGGCGATGGTAGCGTCGGAAGCCGTACCGACACCGGCATCCACCAACACCGGGATCTTGGCTTCTTCGAGAATGATCTGCAGGTTGTACGGGTTGCAGATCCCCAGGCCCGTGCCGATCAGACCGGCCAGCGGCATGACTGCGATGCAGCCGATTTCCGCCAGTTGACGGGCAATGATCGGGTCATCGCTGGTGTAGACCATCACGTCGAAACCTTCCTTGACCAGCACTTCGGCGGCCTTGAGGGTTTCGATCACGTTAGGGAACAGGGTTTTCTGGTCCGCCAACACTTCCAGCTTCACCAGGTTGTGGCCGCCGAGCAGCTCACGGGCCAGGCGGCAGGTGCGCACAGCCTCGGTAGCGTCGAAGCACCCGGCGGTGTTCGGCAGGAAGGTGTAGCGATCCGGCGACAGGACTTCGAGCAGGTTCGGTTCGCCCGGGTTCTGGCCGAGGTTGGTCCGGCGCACGGCGAAGGTGACGATCTCGGCACCCGAGGCTTCGATGGCCAAGCGGGTTTCTTCCATGTCGCGGTACTTGCCGGTACCTACCAGCAAACGCGACTGGTAAGTACGACCGGCCAGGACGAAAGGCTTGTCGCTGCGAACATTGCTCATCGGAAATCCTCTGTTGGGGTGAGGTTCTTGCAGAATGCGTGTGGGGCGCGGGAGTCGCCTGCTGGCTTCTAACCGCCGCCGATAGCGTGAACCACTTCGACTGAATCGCCGTCGTTCAAAGTAGTTTCAGCATGCTGACTGCGCGGGACGATATCCAGATTGAGTTCGACCGCCACCCGGCGTCCGGTCAGTTCCAGACGGGTCAGCAGGGCCGCAACGGTTTCACCGTCGGGCAGTTCAAGGGATTCGCCGTTCAACTGAATGCGCATGCCGGATGCCGCCATCATTTTTAGGGGCCAGCATTCTAGCCCGATCAGTCAGGTCGACCCAAGCCATTCGTCTTGAAATGGACCCTTAAGTCAGCTCAAGCGCCAGGCGGCAATCCCCAGGCACAGCCAGCCCACAAGGAATGCCAATCCGCCGAACGGCGTAACGATACCGAGCTTGCTGACACCAGTCAGGGTCAGCAGGTACAGACTGCCGGAAAACAACAGGATTCCGATGGCAAATGATACGCCGGCCCAGGTGATCAAACGTCCGGGCATCTGCGTGGCCAGCAGTGCGACGCCCAGCAGCGCCAGGGTGTGCACCAGTTGGTAAGTGACGCCGGTGTGGAAAACCGCCAGGTATTCGGTGCTCAGGCGGTCTTTCAGGCCGTGGGCGGCAAACGCTCCCAGGCCAACGCCTGTGAAACCGAAGAAAGCGGCCAGCATCAGAAAGCCACGCAGCATGAGGAACTCCAGTCAGAATCATTCAACAGGGTCTGTATAATGGCTCGCTCGACAGGTTCGGCCAAGCCATCTCTATGCTGCGTTTATTGTTCCGCCGCTTCACAAAAGCCCTGCTCTGGTTCGCGGTTGGCAGCGTGTTGCTGGTGTTGGTGTTTCGCTTCGTTCCACCTCCGGGGACGGCGCTGATGGTTGAGCGCAAGATCGAATCCTGGGTCGATGGCGAGCCTATCGACCTGCAACGCAACTGGCAGCCGTGGGAGAACATCTCCGATGACCTGAAGGTCGCGGTGATGGCCGGCGAAGACCAGAAATTCCCCGAGCATTGGGGTTTTGACTTCGGTGCGATCCAGGCAGCGCTCGCCCACAATGAACTCGGCGGCTCGATTCGCGGTGCCAGCACGCTGAGCCAGCAAGTCTCGAAGAACCTGTTCCTGTGGTCCGGCCGCAGCTGGCTGCGCAAAGGGCTGGAGGCCTGGTTCACTGGGCTGATCGAAGTGTTCTGGCCCAAGCAGCGAATACTTGAGGTGTACCTCAACAGCGTGGAATGGGATGACGGAGTTTTTGGCGCCGAAGCGGCTGCCCGGCATCACTTTGGCGTGAGCGCCCGGTCGCTGAGCCGTCAGCAAGCCAGTTTGCTGGCCGCTGTGCTGCCAAACCCACGGGTCTGGAGCGCCAGTCATCCGACCAGCTATGTCGCAAGGCGGGCGGGCTGGATTCGACAGCAGATGAGCCAGTTGGGTGGGGATAGCTACCTGGTCGGACTGAACGATTCGCGCCGGGCGCCGTGGACGCAGTGATTCAACACGGCGAAAAGATCGCAGCCTTCGGCAGCTCCTACAGGGGATCCCATATTCCTGTGTAGGAGCTGCCGGAGGCTGCGATCTTTAGATCTTCAAACAAAAACGCCCCGATCAATGATCGGGGCGTTTTTTATTGCGTTACAGCTTAAGCAGCAATCGACAGCTTGAGCTTGTTCATCGCGCTCTTCTCGAGCTGACGGATACGCTCGGCCGACACGTTGTACTTCTGCGCCAGGTCGTGCAGCGTGGCTTTTTCTTCTGCCAGCCAGCGCTGGTAGAGGATGTCACGGCTGCGGTCGTCCAGCACTTCCAGCGCTTCGTGCAGGTTGCTGGTGGAGTTGTCGGTCCAGTCGGCATCTTCCAGTTGGCGGGCCGGGTCGTACCGGTGGTCTTCTAGATAGTTGGCCGGCGACTGGAAAGCGCTGTCGTCGTCCGCTTCCGCGGCCGGGTCGAAGGCCATGTCATGGCCGGTCAGGCGACTTTCCATCTCGCGCACTTCCCGCGGCTCTACGCCGAGGCTTTCTGCCACGCGATGGACTTCCTCGTTGTTCAGCCACGCCAGACGTTTTTTCTGGCTGCGCAGGTTAAAGAACAGTTTGCGCTGGGCCTTGGTCGTGGCGACCTTGACGATGCGCCAGTTGCGCAGGATGAATTCGTGGATTTCAGCCTTGATCCAGTGCACAGCAAAGGACACCAGGCGCACGCCCATTTCCGGATTGAAGCGCTTGACCGCTTTCATCAGGCCAACGTTGCCTTCCTGAATCAGGTCAGCCTGGGCCAGGCCGTAGCCGGAATAGCTACGGGCAATATGTACAACAAAACGCAGGTGGGCGAGCACCATCTGCCGAGCCGCCCCCAAATCCTGCTCATAGTAGAGACTCTCGGCCAGTTCACGCTCCTGCTCCGGTGTCAGCAATGGAATGCTGTTCACCGTGTGCACATAAGCCTCCAGGTTCGCGCCTGGGACCAGAGCATAAGCAGGTTGCAAAGAAGTGGTCATACGAAAAAACCTCCGACTTACATAACTCGTGCAGTTCAGCACTGCGAAAATTGACCGGGAACCGAAGGACAAGTTCCCCTACACGCTGAAAGGTCATACAAGCAAAAAGACACTACTTCGGTGCAAGCTCTCTCAAATGGCGTGCTACCGCAATCCATGCACCGATATACCCCAACAGCACCGCGCCTAGCAAGAGTGACAGACCATCGGCAACCGGCACCCCGGCCAACGCGAAATTACTGCCATACAAGCCGGCCAGCCCAACCACTGCGTCGTTCAGCCAGTTCAGGCCGAACGCCAGAACACCCCAGGAAAGAATCCCCGCACCGAAGCCATAAAGCGCCCCCATGTACAGAAAGGGCCTACGCACATAACTGTCAGTGCCGCCGACGAGTTTAATCACTTCTATCTCTGTGCGGCGGTTTTCAATATGAAGACGAATGGTATTGCCTATCACCAAAAGTAATGCAGAAACCAGCAACACGGTCAGACCGAAGACAAACCGCTCGCCCAGCTTGAGGATGGCCGCCAAACGCTCGACCCAGACTAGATCAAGTTGCGCCTGTTGTACCTTCGGCAGTTCGGAAAGTCTTTGTCTTAATGCTTCAAGGGTCGCTTTGTCGACTTCGTTCGGGGTGACCAGCACCACGCCAGGCAACGGATTCTGCGGCAACTCCTTGAGCGCCTCGCCCAGACCGGACTGCTGCTGGAATTCTTCCAGCGCCTGTTCGCGGCTGATGTATTCAGCATCCGCCACGCCCGGCAAGCCTTTTATCTGCTCGCGTAGCTGTTCACCGTCGTTGGCGCTGACGTCGAGCTGCAGGTACAGCGAGATCTGCGCCGCACGCTGCCAGGAACCGCCCAGACGCTCGACGTTGTTCAGCAGCAATGACAAGCCCATCGGCAAGCTCAGGGCTACGGCCATCACCAGGCAAGTGAAGAAGCTGCCAATCGGCTGCTTGCCCAGACGCCGCAAGCTGTCCAGCAAACTCGCGCGGTGGCTTTCGATCCAGGCGCGCAGCAAGGTACTGAAGTCCGGGCCGTCGTCTTCGTCGCGTTTTTTCTTCTGCGGTTGCGGGTCAGCGGCCTTGGGGGCCACGCGCTCGGAAACCTTCGGACTGCGTGTTGCACTCATACCCCGGCCTCCCCGTCGCCGATCAATCGGCCACGTTGCAGGGTCAGCATGCGATGACGCATGCGGGCGATCAGCGCCAAATCGTGACTGGCGATCAGTACGCTAGTGCCCAGACGGTTGATGTCTTCGAAGACACCCATGATTTCTGCCGCCAGACGCGGGTCGAGGTTACCGGTCGGTTCGTCCGCCAGCAGCAAGGCCGGGCGATGGACGATGGCGCGGGCAATGCCGACGCGCTGTTGCTGACCGGTGGACAGGTCGCCCGGGTAGAGGTCGGTCTTGTCCGAGAGCGCAACGCGCTCCAGGGCCGAGTCCACGCGCTTGGCGATTTCTGCCTTGGACAAGCCAAGAATCTGCAATGGCAAGGCGATGTTGTTGAATACGGTCCGGTCGAACAGCAACTGATGGTTCTGGAACACCACGCCGATCTGTCGGCGCAGGTACGGGATCTGCGCGTTGCTGATGGTGGCCAGGTCCTGCCCGGCCAGCAGCAGTTTGCCGGTGGTTGGACGCTCCATGGCCAGCAACAGCCGCAGCAAGGTACTTTTACCGGCGCCGGAGTGGCCGGTGACAAACAAGAACTCGCCCCGACGGACTCGAAAGCTCAGCTCATGCAAGCCGACGTGACCGTTCGGATAGCGCTTACCGACCTGTTCGAAACGAATCATGAACGCTCCCGCTCGGCAAACAGTGCCTGGACAAAGGGTTCTGCTTCAAAGGTACGCAAGTCATCGATGCCTTCACCGACACCGATGTAGCGAATCGGCAGACCAAACTGCTTGGCCAGGGCGAAAATCACCCCGCCTTTGGCCGTGCCATCGAGTTTGGTCAGGGCCAGGCCGGTCAGTTCAACCGTCTGGTTGAATTGCCTGGCCTGGTTGATGGCGTTCTGGCCAGTACCGGCGTCGAGCACCAGCAGCACCTCATGCGGCGCCTCAGCGTCGAGCTTGCTGATGACCCGGCGAACCTTTTTCAACTCTTCCATCAGGTTGTCTTTGGTGTGCAGACGACCGGCGGTGTCGGCGATCAACACGTCAATCCCACGGGCCTTGGCGGCCTGCACCGCATCGAAGATAACCGAAGCCGAGTCGGCACCGGTGTGCTGAGCGATCACCGGGATCTTGTTGCGCTCACCCCAGACCTGCAATTGCTCGACTGCCGCGGCACGGAAGGTGTCACCGGCCGCGAGCATGACTTTTTTGCCTTCGAGTTGCAGCTTCTTCGCCAATTTACCGATGGTGGTGGTTTTGCCGGCGCCGTTGACGCCGACCACCAGAATCACGAACGGCTTGTTCTGCGAGGTGATTTTCAGCGGCTGCTCGACAGGTTTGAGCATGCTGGCAAGCTCGGCCTGCAAGGATTTGTACAACGCATCGGCGTCGGCCAGCTGCTTGCGCGCGACCTTCTGGGTCAGGCTCTGGATGATCACCGACGTCGCTTCAACGCCAACGTCAGCGGTCAACAGGCGAGTTTCGATGTCTTCGAGCAGTTCGTCATCGATGATCTTCTTGCCGAGGAACAGGCTGGCCATGCCCTCGCCAATGCTGGCGCTGGTTTTCGACAGGCCTTGCTTGAGGCGGGCAAAGAAGCCGGCTTTGGTTTCTTCGGTGCGAACCGGTTCGGCTTCCACCGGAACCGCAACCGGAACGACCGATGCTACCGGCGCTGGCGGCGTTACCGGTGCCGCGACGACTACCGGTGCCGGCGTTGGGACAAGCACTGGCGCAGGTTCTGGTTCAACAAATGCGGCAATCACCGGCTGAGGCAGATCAGGTTCATCAACAATCAGCTGTTCAGCCGCTGGTTCGATGACTTGAACCGGTTCGACCACCAGCAGCTCTACGGCTTGCTGAACCACTGTCGGCGCAGGAATCGGTGGCGTGACGTGCGGCGCCAGCTCGTCTTCGACCAGAGCTACCGGCTCTTCAGCCACCGGCAGCGTCAACCACGGCGTGTGCGTGACGTCTGGCGTACGCGGCAACTCTGCCACTGGCGCAGGTTCTGGCTCGACAACCGGTTGCAATACCGGCTCGGCTATCGGCAATACGACGGGGGCCGGCGCTTGCGCAATGGAAGCACCATCTATTACCGGCCCAGGTGCAACCTCAGGAAGTGGCTGTGGCTGTTCAACGACGGTTTCCTGCGGCTTTTTGCGCAGCCATCCGAACAGGCTTTTCTTCTCGCCAGCCGCAGCTGGGGTCTTCTTGTCGTCGTTGGAACCAAACATGGAGGACGGCTATCTCACGGTAGCGACGCGCCAATGTGGCGCCTCGGCAAATAAATATTCGATGCAGAACAGACTGCGTTTCACCCAGCTTGTTCACGCGCAACATGTTGTCGAAGTGCTCAACAGCACCTCAAGGATCGATTTTACGAAGGACTGAACTGGCAAAATCGGCGAAAAAGCGGAGTTTAGCTGATAAACAGAGGCTTTCCGCCGTGAACCCATACAGCCTGATCAAGCACAAAAGCCTGATAGGCGTGGCCGCCAGTAAAACGGACCGTTATCCTAGCACCCTCTAGCCCGCCTACGCTAAGACCAAGCGGGCAGCCCAACAGGTTTAAAAACGAATGAATGCTCTAGCCCGCCGCGCTGCAGGCCTGCTGCTCAGCACAGTTTGTCTGCCCCTTTCAGCCTTGGCTGCCGACCCCCAACCGACCCACGAATTCACCCTCGACAACGGCCTCAAGGTCGTCGTGCGCGAGGATCATCGGGCGCCCGTGGTGGTTTCCCAGATCTGGTACAAGGTTGGCTCCAGCTACGAAACCCCGGGCCAGACCGGTTTGTCTCACGCCCTGGAACACATGATGTTCAAGGGCAGCGAGAAGGTGGGCCCCGGCGAAGCGTCGCTGATCCTGCGCGACCTCGGCGCCGAAGAGAACGCCTTCACCAGTGACGACTACACCGCCTTTTATCAGGTGCTGGCCCGCGATCGTCTGGGCGTGGCCTTTGAACTTGAAGCCGACCGCATGGCCAACCTGCGCCTGCCGGCCGACGAGTTCAGCCGCGAGATCGAAGTGATCAAGGAAGAGCGCCGCATGCGCACCGACGACAAGCCGATGGCCAAGGCTTACGAGCGCTTCAAGGCCATGGCCTACCCGGCCAGCGGTTACCACACGCCGACCATCGGATGGATGGCTGACCTTGACCGCATGAAGATCGAAGAACTGCGTCACTGGTACAAGTCCTGGTATGTGCCGAATAACGCCACGCTGGTGGTGGTCGGTGACGTGACCCCGGACGAAGTCAAAGCCCTGGCGCAACGCTACTTCGGGGCGATCCCGAAACGCGACGTGCCACCGGCGAAGATTCCGCTGGAACTGGCCGAACCCGGCGAGCGCCAGATCACCTTGCATGTACAGACGCAACTGCCGAGCCTGATGCTGGCCTTCAACGTGCCGAGCATTGCCACCGCGCAAGACAAACGCTCGGTCAATGCCCTGCGGTTGATCGCGGCATTGCTTGATGGCGGCTACAGCGCGCGCATCCCGGCGCAACTGGAACGCGGCGAAGAGCTGCTCTCCGGCGGCTCGTCGAGCTACGACGCCTACAGCCGCGGTGACAGCCTGTTTACCTTGTCAGCAACGCCGAACACCCAGAAACACAAAACCATGGCCCAGGCCGAAGCCGGTCTGTGGAAACTGCTCGATCAGTTGAAAACCACCGCCCCGTCGGCTGAAGAAGTTGAACGCGTGCGAGCTCAAGTGATCGCCGGTCTGGTCTACGAGCGTGACTCGATCACCAGCCAGGCCACTGCCATTGGTCAGCTGGAAACCGTCGGTCTGTCGTGGAAGCTGATGGACACCGAACTCGCCGAGCTGCAAAGCGTAACCCCGCAAGATATCCAGAAAGCCGCCCGCACCTATTTCACTCGCGAACGTCTCAGCGTTGCGCATGTACTGCCACTGCCCGAGGAAGCCGCTCATGAGTGAGAGTAAAAAACCACGCCTGGCCCTGATCGGCCTGGTACTCGTTGCGCTGGTCGGCTCGCTCGGCTTTTACTTCAGCCGTTCGACCGAAACCAACGCCAGCGAAGCCCTCGACCAGGCCAAGACCAGCAAAAAGTTGCAGTCACTGGCCGAGCTCGACGGTAAAGCACCGAGCCACCGCACGCTGGACGTGCAAACCTGGAAAACCGCTGAAGGCTCCAAGGTGCTGTTCGTCGCCGCCCCGGAGCTGCCGATGTTCGACATGCGCCTGATCTTCGCCGCCGGCAGCAGCCAGGACGGTGACAAGCCCGGCCTGGCCCTGCTGACCAACGCCATGCTCAACGAAGGCATTGCAGGTAAAGATGTTGGCAAGATCGCTGAAGGCTTCGAAGGTCTGGGCGCCGACTTCGGCAACGGCGCTTACAAAGACATGGCCGTTGCCTCGCTACGCAGCCTGAGCGCTGTGGATAAACGCACACCTGCCCTGAAGCTGTTTGCTGAAGTGGTTGGCAAGCCGACGTTCCCGGCCGACTCGCTGGCGCGGACCAAGAACCAGCTACTCGCCGGCTTCGAGTACCAGAAGCAGAACCCCGGCAAACTGGCGAGCCTGGAACTGATGAGGCGCCTCTATGGCAACCACCCTTACGCGCACTCCAGTGATGGTACTGCGCAAAGTGTCCCGCCGATTACTGTGGCGCAACTGCGAGCCTTCCACGAGAAAGCCTACGCCGCGGGCAATGTGGTGATCGCGCTGGTGGGCGACCTGTCGCGCAGCGAAGCTGAAGCGATTGCCGCACAGGTCTCCGCTGCGCTGCCAAAAGGCCCGGCGCTGACGAAAATCGAACAACCGGTTGAACCAAAGGCCAGCATCGGCCACATCGAGTTTCCGTCCAAACAGACCAACCTGATGCTCGCACAACTGGGCATCGACCGTGACGATCCGGACTACGCGGCCGTCTCCATGGGCAACCAGATTCTTGGCGGCGGTGGCTTCGGTACCCGACTGATGAGCGAAGTGCGTGAAAAACGCGGCCTGACCTATGGCGTCTACTCGGGCTTCACGCCGATGCAGGCCCGTGGTCCGTTCATGATCAGCCTGCAAACCCGCGCCGAAATGAGCGAAGGTACACTCAAGCTGGTGCAGGACGTGCTCGCCGACTTCCTCAAAACCGGCCCGACCCAGAAAGAGCTCGACGACGCCAAGCGTGAACTGGCCGGCAGTTTCCCACTGTCCACCGCCAGCAACGCCGATATCGTCGGCCAACTGGGCGCCATGGGTTTCTATAATTTGCCGCTGAGTTACATCGAAGACTTCATGCAGCAGTCGCAAAGCCTGACCGTCGAGCAGGTCACCGCGGCAATGAACAAACACCTGAGCACGGACAAAATGGTCATCGTTTCCGCGGGTCCTACCGTGCCGCAAAAGCCGTTACCGGCCCCTACTGACAAACCATCCGAGCAGCCGCTCGGGGTTCCGGAGCATTAATGGCCAGCCCATCGCGTCCTAAAAAACCTGTTCACAACGTCCATAACGGCGTGAACCAATTGCGCATCATCGGTGGCGAATGGCGCAGCCGTCGCCTGAGCTTCCCTGACGCTCCGGGCTTGCGTCCGACGCCCGACCGCGTGCGTGAAACCCTGTTCAACTGGCTCGCGCCGTACGTTGCCGGGGCCAAGGTGCTCGACCCGTTCGCCGGCAGCGGCGCGCTGTTCCTCGAAGCGTTGTCCCGTGGCGCCGCCATGGGCCAGGCGCTGGACTCCAGCAGCCTGGCGGTTTCCAGCCTGAAAGAGCATTTGGGAACGCTGCGCTGCACCGTCGGCCAGGTGCAGACTGCCGACGCCTTGCGCTACCTGGAAACCCAGACAGCGACCGCTTACGACCTGGTATTCCTCGATCCGCCGTTCAACCAGAACCTGTTACCCGCCGTTTGCGCCCTACTTGAAGAACGCCAATGGCTGGCCGACGACGCATGGATCTACACTGAAAGTGAAACCGCGCCATCGACCCTCGGTCTGCCAGGGGGCTGGCGCCTGCACCGGGAGCAAAAATCCGGGCGGGTCTACTACGCGTTGTGGCACCGTATGGCAGAGATCGCCGGTTAATCCACCGGCCTGAACAAGGTGCGTGCCTGGGGCCAACAGCCCCGGTGACGCACCGCTGCATCGAGAACAACCGTGTCTACATCGCCAGATCGTTTCACCCCCGCCTTCGGCCTCGGCAACCCGCACCTGCAAACCTTGTGGGGACCACTGTGGCGCGAAACCACATACCTGGATCGACAACGCGAACGTCTGTGGCTCGACGACGGTGACTTTCTCGACCTCGACTGGCACGGGCCGCACAGCGCCGATGCGCCCTTGGTGCTGGTGTTGCACGGTTTGACCGGCTCCTCGAACTCACCTTATGTCGCCGGCCTGCAAAAAGCCTTGTTCGCCCAAGGCTGGGCCAGCGTGGCGCTGAACTGGCGTGGCTGTTCGGGAGAACCGAATCTGTTGCCACGCAGCTACCACTCCGGCGCCAGCGAAGACCTCGCGGCGGCGATCAACCACCTTCGAGCCACCCGTCCCTCGGCACCGCTGTACGCGGTCGGCTATTCGCTGGGCGGTAACGTGCTGCTCAAGCACCTGGGGGAAACCGGCAATGACAGTCAGTTGCAGGGCGCGGTGGCGGTCTCGGTACCCTTTCGCCTGGACCAGTGCGCAGACCGAATCGGCCAAGGGTTTTCCAAGATCTATCAAGCGCATTTCATGCGCGAAATGCTCGCCTACATCAAGAACAAGCAACGGCAGTTTCTGCACGACGGCCGCCACGAAGGCCTGGAGACCCTGGCCAAACTCGGCTCACTGGACAACATGCGCACCTTCTGGGATTTCGATGGCCGGGTGACCGCACCGCTGAACGGCTTCAAGGACGCGCAGGACTACTATCGCCGCGCCTCCAGCCGCTATTTTCTCGGTGAGATCCGCACACCGACACTAATCATTCAAGCGGCCGACGATCCTTTCGTATTTCTCCACAGCTTGCCGCAAGCCAGCGAGTTGTCGGTAAGCACGCAATTCGAATTGCAGGCCAAGGGCGGGCATGTCGGCTTTGTCGACGGCACGTTCCGCAACCCCGGCTATTACCTGGAACGGCGCATCCCGCATTGGCTGGTCAACACAGGTCGCGAGTAAGGCCATGGAAGCCAACCTGGGCGAGTCGATCCACTTCTGGCAAACGGCCCCTTTGGCCGGCGTCGAGCTGCTGTCTGCGCGATACATCGAGCAACGCTTCGTACCCCATGTGCATGACGGGTTCGTCATCGGCATGATCATGGCTGGCGCTCAACGCTACCGCTATCGCGGCGCCGAACATCTGGCCGGCAGCGGAACCCTGGTGGTGATCAATCCGGACGAGCTGCACACCGGCCACAAAGGCACGGAAGACGGTTGGTTGTACCGGGCGTTTTATCCCGACAATCGGCAAATTCTTTCGTTGCTGGACGAACTTGAGCTGCCTGCGCACCACTTGCCGGCCTTTGGTGCGACGCTGTACCGCGACCCGGATCTGGTGAGCGGCTTTTGCCAACTGCACCGCTTGCTGGAAAGCCCGGCCAGTGCGCTGCAACAGCAGACCGTGTGGCGGGAAATGATGCTGTCGTTGCTGCAACGCCACGCCGCGGTGGCAACGCCCGGTCAACCCGGCCAGGAACACCGGGCCATCGCTCGGGCCAAGGAGTTGATGCAGGCACAACTCGCCGCACCACCCTCGCTGGAAGAACTGGCCACTGCGGTGAACCTTTCGCCCTTTCACTTCGCCCGCGTATTCCGCCACGCCACCGGCATGCCGCCGCACACTTGGCTGATGCAGCAGCGCATCGCCCAGGCCCGTGCGTTATTGCAGGAAGGTTGCCTGCCGCTGGAAGTTGCCACCCAGCTCGGCTTTGCCGACCAGAGCCATCTGAGTCGGCAGTTCAAGAAGGTTTATGGCGTAGGGCCGGGAGCTTATCGCAGCGCCCGACTGTTTTGAATCTCAAAAGCCCCCCAATACCCATGTGGGAGCGAGCTTGCTCGCGATGGCGGACTGCCAGTCAACATCATTGTCGAATCTGACGGCCTCATCGCGAGCAAGCTCGCTCCCACATTGGATCTACGCTTAATCCCCGGTGGCGACGCCCCGCGCAGGATCGGTAATCCATTCGCTCCACGATCCGGCATACAGCGAGCCCAATGGATAACCGGCCAGGCACAATGCAAACAGGTTATGGCAAGCGGTCACGCCAGAGCCGCAATACGCCACCAGCTCAGTCGGCGAGCGATCACCCAGCTTCGCGGCAAAACGTTGCTTGAGCTGGTCAGCGGGAAGGAAACGTCCGTCGGCCCCCAGGTTGTCCGTGAAGGCCGCGCATTGCGCGCCGGGAATGTGCCCGGCAACCGGATCAATTGGCTCGACCTCGCCACGAAAACGCGGCAGGCCCCGGGCGTCGAGCAAGGTCAGCGTCGGTTGACCGAGGCGCTGTTGCAGTTTCTCGGCACTCACTAACAAAGTGTGGTCCGGCGCACCGGTAAAGGAACCACGGGGGATTGCCGGGGCATCAAGGCTCAGCGGCAAGCCAGCCGCGTGCCAGGCCTTGAGGCCGCCATCGAGAATGAACACACCATTACGCTTGCCCAGCCAGGCCAGCAACCACCAGGCCCGTGCTGCATAGGCACCGGGACCATCGTCATACAGAACGATTTCGCTGTCGTTGCTGATACCCCAATCCTGCAAGCGCTCAATCAAATGATGCGGCGTCGGCAATGGATGACGACCGGTAACGCCCTTGACCACTGGCCCACTGAGGTCACGTTCCAGATCAGCGAACGAGGCACCGGTGATATGCCCTTCGGCATAGCTGCGATGACCGTAATCCGGGTCTTCCAGGGCAAAACGACAATCCAGAATCACCAACCCGGCCTGGTCTTTCTTCTGGTCCAGGGCGTTCGGGCTGATCAGTTGCGCAATCGGCATGGCGGGCTCCTGTGATTAAGTTTTTGATCGATCCTACTGCACTTCTTCCAGAGCCTGGGCCAACGGCACGTAAAACTCCTCGAACAAGGCATTGACCGCTTCGCGCGCTTGCTCCGTGACAAATCCTGCTTCCAGCACCAGCACCTGATACACGCCACGTTTAATGGCTTGCTCGCTGAGGTGGTTGGAATTTTCCCGCGTGGTGCACAGAAAACGCACCCAGGATGTGAGGATGATCCAGGCATTGAGCGTCAGGGATTCGATCTGGACCTTGTCCATGCACAGAATGCCGGCCTCGACGAAGCCTGCGTAAATCGCCGTGCCCTGGATCAGGCAGCGTTGGGAAAAGCGCCGGTATCGAGCGGCCAATTCCACATCGTTGTCGAGCAAGTGCTCGAGGTCGCGGTGCAAAAACCGGTAACGCCACATGGCGGCCAGCAATTCCTGCAAGTAGAAGCGCTTGTCTTCAACGGTCGCGGCGCGGCCCTGAGGCGGGCGCAGAAAGCTCTCGACCAGGCTTTCGTACTCACTGAACAACACGGCGATGATCGCCTGCTTGTTGGGGAAGTGGTAGTACAGGTTGCCCGGAGAAATCTCCATGTGCGCGGCGATATGGTTGGTGCTGATGCTGCGTTCGCCCTGCTGATTGAACAGCTCCAGGCTGTTCTGAACGATACGCTCGCTGGTTTTTATCCGTGGGGCCATGGCTTGAGCTTTAATTCAGAGTGCGTTGCCGGGCATCTTACGACCTATCCGCTGGCGGATAAATCATCGCTTCCCGAGGATGTCATTTGACTTTCTAGAGCATAGACTCTAAAAACTTCCTCATTCTAAAAAAAACCGGAGCTACCATGCCCGCCGACATTGCCTACCTGCAAAACTCCCAGCAGCCATTGAGCGAGCTCCACGATCTGTTTGCCGCCCAGCGTCAGGCCTACGCGGCCCACCCAATGCCGCCGGCCGCACAACGCCAGCAATGGCTCAAGGCATTGCGCGACCTGTTGAGTGACGAACGTCAGGCCTTGATCGACGCGATCAGTCAGGATTTCAGCAACCGCAGCGCCGATGAAACCCTGCTCGCCGAGCTGATGCCGAGCCTGCATGGCATTCATTACGCCAGTAAACACCTCAAAGGCTGGATGAAAGCGTCCCCGCGCAAGGTAGGCATGGCCTTCCAGCCGGCGGCGGCCAAGGTGGTTTATCAGCCGCTGGGCGTGGTCGGGGTCATCGTGCCGTGGAATTACCCGCTGTACCTGGCTATCGGGCCGTTGGTCGGCGCGTTGTCGGCAGGCAACCGGGTGATGCTCAAGCTCAGCGAGTCCACGCCTGCCACCGGGCAACTGCTCAAAACCCTGTTGGCCAAGGTATTCCCCGAAGATCTGGTGTGCGTGGTGCTGGGCGAAGCCGAGGTCGGCATGGCCTTCTCCAAACTGCCCTTCGATCACTTGTTGTTCACCGGCGCCACCAGCATCGGCAAACACGTGATGCGCGCGGCAGCCGAGAACCTGACGCCCGTAACATTGGAGTTGGGCGGCAAGTCTCCAGCCATCGTTTCCCACGATGTACCGCTCAAGGACGCCGCCGAACGCATTGCCTTCGGTAAAACCCTGAACGCCGGACAAACCTGTGTCGCGCCGGACTACGTGCTGGTGCCGGAAGATCGGGTCGGCTCCTTCGTCGAAGCCTATCGCCAAGCGGTTCGTGGGTTTTATCCGACACTCGCAGACAACCCGGACTACACCGCAATCATCAATGAACGCCAATTGGCGCGGCTGCACAGCTACCTCAGCGACGCCACCAGCAAAGGCGCGCTGCTGATCCCGATGTTCGAACAGGATCAGGGCCGACGCATGAGCCACAGCCTGCTGCTGAATGTCAGCGACGAGATGATCGTAATGCAGGACGAAATCTTCGGCCCGGTGTTGCCGATCGTGCCCTACAAAAATCTGGATCAGGCGTTTGCCTACATCAACCAACGGCCTCGTCCGCTAGCGCTGTACTTCTTTGGCTACAACAAGGCCGAACAAAACCGCGTCCTCAACGAAACCCATTCTGGTGGCGTATGCCTGAACGACACCTTGCTGCATGTCGCGCAGGACGACATGCCGTTTGGCGGCATCGGTGCCTCAGGCATGGGCCATTACCACGGCCATGAAGGTTTCCTGACGTTCAGCAAAGCCAAAGGCGTGCTGATCAAGCAGCGCTTCAATGCGGCGAAGCTGATTTACCCGCCGTATGGCAAGTCGATCCAGAAACTGATCCAGAAACTGTTCATCCGCTGACACCTCAATACCGGGTAATAACAATAATGAACCCAAGCCTGTCCCAATCCCCCGCGCTGTCCCGGCGCGGCCTGCTCAAATTCAGCCTCTGTGCCACGGCCTTCCTGACCACGGCCGGCCTTGGCGCCAGCCTCAGTGGTTGCTCGGCCAGCAGCCCGGCCAGCGGCTTCGCCATTTTGCGCAGCAGTGATTTGCCGTTCTTGCGGGCGCTGATCCCGGTGATGCTCGACGGTGCCGTGGCCGTCGAGAAACTCTCGGCCGCCCTTGAAGGCACCCTGCAATCGCTGGACAACAGCCTCAATCACCTGTCGCCGGAAATGCTCAAGCTGACCCAGCAACTATTCGACGTGCTCGGCATGACCGTCACTCGCGGGCCACTGACCGGAATCTGGGGCAGTTGGGAAAACGCCAGTGGCGATGACATCCGCCAGTTCCTCCAGCGCTGGCAAAACAGCTCGCTAAGCCTGTTGCGCATGGGCCACAGCTCGATCCTGCAACTGGTGATGATGGCCTGGTACAGCCGCGCCGAGTCGTGGGCACACTGCGGTTATCCCGGCCCACCGACGGTGTGAACCGTGGTGCCCCCATCGCGAGCAGGCTCGCTCCCACAGGGGTTTCGCGATCCATGTGGGAGCGAGCCTGCTCGCGAAGGCGCCAGCCGCATCACCACCGAATCCAAAACAATAAGAGAACCCAAAGATGCCCGTACCCGATCCGTTCCGCGAAGGCCTGGCCCGTGGCTGGAAAACCTACAACGGTTCGCAACTAGCCAATGATCTGACGCTGGAAGCCGACATTGCCATCATCGGCAGCGGCGCTGGCGGCGGCACCACCGCCGAAATCCTCAGCGCCGCCGGCTACAAAGTGCTGCTGATCGAAGAAGGCCCGCTCAAGACCAGCAGCGATTTCAAGATGCTCGAAGACCAGGCCTATTCCAGCCTTTATCAGGAAGGCATCGGTCGCATGAGCAAGGACGGCGCGATCACCATCCTGCAGGGCCGCGCAGTCGGCGGCACGACACTGATCAACTGGACTTCAAGCTTCCGTACTCCCGAACCGACCCTCGAACACTGGGCCAGGGAACACGACGTCAAGGGCCACAGCCCGGCGGAAATGGCACCCTGGTTCGAAAAAATGGAGCAACGTCTCGGCGTCGCCCCGTGGATGGTGCCGCCGAACGCCAACAACGACGTGATCAAAAAAGGTTGTGAACAGCTCGGCTATAGCTGGCATGTAATTCCGCGCAACGTGCGCGGTTGCTGGAACCTCGGCTATTGCGGCATGGGCTGCCCGACCAACGCCAAGCAATCGATGATGGTCACCACCATTCCGGCAACCCTGGAAAAAGGCGGTGAGCTGCTCTACCTCGCCCGCGCCGAACAACTGCTGATCAAGGACGACAAGGTCACTGGCCTGCACTGTGTGGCAATGGATGAGCGCTGCGTTGCGCCAACCGGGCGCAGCATCACCGTCAAGGCGCGGCATTACGTGCTGGCCGGTGGCGGTATCAACAGCCCGGCGCTGTTGCTGCGCTCCAAAGCCCCGGATCCTCATGAACGCCTCGGCAAACGGACCTTTCTGCACCTGGTGAATATGTCCGCCGGGCTGTTCGACGAAGTGATCAACCCGTTCTATGGCGCGCCGCAGTCGATTTACTCCGACCACTTTCAGTGGCTGGACGGCACCACCGGCAAAATGTCCTACAAGCTTGAAGTGCCGCCACTACACCCGGCGCTGGCCGCGACCTTGCTCGGAGGTTTTGGCAAGGACAGCGCCCAGCACATGCAACAACTGCCGCATACCCACGCGATGCTGGCGCTGCTACGCGACGGCTTTCACCCGGACAGCCCCGGCGGCAGCGTCGAGTTGCGCGGCGATGGCACGCCGGTGCTTGACTATCAGGTCTCGGCTTATGCCTGGGATGGGTTACGTCGGGCGTTTCACAGCATGGCCGAGATTCAGTTCGCCGGCGGCGCCAACGCTGTCATGCCGATGCACGCCGATGCGCGCTACGTAAAAACCCTCGCCGAGGCGCGCTCCTTGATCGACGGCCTGAGTCTTGAGCTGTACCGCACACGACTGGGCAGTGCTCATGTGATGGGCGGATGTGCCATGGGTGAAAACCCGAAAAACGCCGTCACCGACAGCCTTGGGCGTCATCATCAGCTGAGTAATCTGTCGATCCATGATGGCTCACTCTTCCCCACCAGCATTGGTGCCAACCCGCAATTGTCGGTCTACGGACTGACCGCGCAACTGGCGACCGCACTGGCGATGCGTTTAAAAAAGGCATGAAAAAACACATAATTCGCACCGTCTATAGTGCTTTCTTACCCCAAAGGCGACTTGGCCGACCGGGAATGCTGCGATACCATCCGACTCCCCAACGGACTCCCGCCAGGACGACGCGATGAACCGAGTGTTGTACCCAGGTACCTTCGACCCTATTACCAAGGGCCATGGCGATCTGGTCGAACGCGCCTCGCGCCTGTTCGATCACGTGATCATCGCCGTCGCCGCCAGCCCGAAGAAAAACCCGCTATTCCCCCTGGAACAGCGCGTGGAGCTGGCGCGCGAGGTCACCAAGCATCTGCCGAACGTCGAAGTCGTCGGTTTTTCGACGCTGCTGGCGCATTTCGCCAAAGAGAAGAACGCCAACGTGTTCCTGCGTGGCCTGCGTGCGGTGTCGGATTTCGAATACGAATTCCAGCTAGCCAACATGAACCGCCAGTTGGCCCCGGATGTGGAAAGCCTGTTTCTTACGCCGTCCGAGCGCTATTCGTTCATTTCTTCGACGCTGGTCCGTGAAATTGCAGCCCTGGGCGGCGATATCACCAAGTTCGTCCACCCTGTCGTGGCCGACGCGCTGACCCAGCGGTTTAAGAAGTAGGAGCTGCCGAAGGCTGCGATCTTTTGTGGCTACCGCAGACGGTGATTCCTCTGCACTTGATCGCGCCCGCGTGCACTGCGGGCGCCAATGCGGCACAATTGTGCGCATTAGTTTTCAGATGCCTGGGCAGACTACCCCGGCAGGAGTCCCAATGTCCCTGATCATCACCGACGATTGCATCAACTGCGACGTCTGCGAGCCCGAGTGCCCGAACGCCGCCATCTCCCAGGGCGAAGAGATCTACGTGATCGACCCGAATCTCTGCACCCAGTGTGTCGGCCACTACGACGAGCCGCAGTGCCAGCAGGTTTGCCCGGTAGATTGCATTCCGCTGGACGAAGCGCATCCAGAGACTGAAGAGCAGTTGATGGAGAAGTACCGCAAGCTTACCGGCAAGGCTTGATTATTCGGTGTCCATAAGGACGCCATCGCGAGCAAGCTCGCTCCCACATAGATCTGCTGTGAACACACTATTTGTGAACACCAAAGATCAAATGTGGGAGCGAGCTTGCTCGCGATAGGGCCAGCAGCAACACCACCCAAATCCTCGGCGCTCACTGCTGTTGTTCAAACCCGTCCCCAATACACCCCAGACAACGGACGAACGCCGCTTTAGCCGGATCGACCACCAACGCCTTCCCCGCATCGCCTACCCCGCCACCCAGGGCGGTAAACGGCAAGGACACGACAAACACCCCCGCACCGATCACCGTCGCTGCCACCAGCAACGGGCGGGCGATCAGCAGATCGCCGATCATCGCGTAAGCCGGTGGGTTGTGGATGCTGAAACTGGGGTCGCCGCTGCCGCCGTCAGACGCCTGGGCAGATACGCCGATGCTCAACAGCAGCGCGGCAGCAAGGGTTCGAGTCAACGTCATGGCACGGTCCTTCGGCTAGGCAGTCAGACCACTAACTATAGACCGTAGGAATTCTCAGCTCTGACAACGTGGGCAAAAGACGCTGGCGCGCTGCCCGAGACGAACTTCCCGCAACTCAGTGCCACAGACCTTGCACTGCTCACCGCCACGGCCGTACACGAACAGCTCTTGCTGGAAGTAGCCCGGCTGGCCGTCACCGCCAATGAAGTCGCGCAGCGTGGTGCCGCCGCGTTCGATAGCGGCGGCCAGAATGCGCTTGATCTCGATCGCCAGCTTCAAATAGCGCGCCCGGGAAATCCCCTTGGCCTCACGGCGCGGGTCGATCCCGGCAGCAAATAGCGCTTCGGTCGCATAAATGTTGCCAACCCCCACCACCACGGCGTTGTCCATGATGAACGGTTTGACCGCCATCGAACGCCCACGTGACAGTTGGAACAGCCGCTCGCCATCGAACAGATCCGTCAGCGGCTCCGGCCCCAGGCGAATCAGCAGCTCGTGATTGAGCGGATCAAGGCTCCAGAGCATCGCACCAAAACGTCGCGGATCGGTGTATCGCAGGGCCAGGCCAGACTCGAGCTCAATGTCCACATGCTCGTGCTTGAGCGCCGGCAAGCCGACTTCCACCAGACGCAAATTCCCCGACATGCCCAAATGGCTGATCAAGGTGCCGACTTCGGCGTTGATCAGCAAATACTTGGCACGTCGCTCCACCAACACGATGCGCTGCCCGGACAGCCGCACATCGAGATCCTCGGGGATCGGCCAGCGCAGACGCCGATCACGCACGATCACGCGACTGACGCGCTGCCCTTCAAGGAACGGGGCAATACCGCGACGGGTGGTTTCGACTTCAGGTAATTCAGGCATAGCGCACTCGGTTCAGGAAAGGTCCGACACTCAATGATGAGCGCCGAGCTCGCGAATCGTCTGTTTCAGGTTTTCGAAGTCGTAGTCCGAGAGGCCGACATAGTCGAGCACCAGATGCCCGACGCTGTTCCATTCATGGTCTTCAGTCTGATTGCCCAGCACCCGATACGAAGCGCAGATGTGTTCAGCCATCTTCAGGATCGCCAGCAGGTTTTTCAACTGGCTGTTGCGCGACGACTCGTCGCTGAAAATCGACAACGCATTGTGGTGATTGGCGATCGCGTTGGTCACATGCTCTGGCAGGCGCCAGGATTTCGCGGTGTAGTAACCGACCACCGCGTGGTTAGTGTTGAGCACGCGGTTTTCGGTGTCCACCACCCGACACTCGGCGTTGGCACTGGCGTAGGCTTCTTCCAGAACCGACATATAGTTGGGAAAGCGCTTGAGCATCAGCGGCACGCCACAATCGTGGAACAGGCCTAAAGCATAAGCCTCGTCCACCGCCTGCGAGCCAATGCGTTTGGCCAGGCTCAGGCTGGTCATCGCCACGTCCTGAGCGGTGTCCCAGAATCGGTTCAGGGTGACAATGGTGTCGTCATTCATCTCGCCCTTGATCGACTGTGCGTTGATCAGGTTGATGACCGAGCGACTGCCCAGCAGGTTCACCGCGCGCTGGATCGAGGCGATCTTGTTGCTCAGCCCGTAATACGGTGAATTGACGATCTTCAACAATGCGCCAGAGAGGCCCGGGTCCTGGGAGATCAGCTTCGCGATCACTTCCAGGTCCGGGTCCGGCATGTACTGCTCCATCTGCAAATCCACCATGATTTGCGGCTGAGGCGGCACGCTGATGCCTTGCAGGGCCTGTTGAATCTGTTCGGAAGATAGCTCTTGGGACATAAGTACTCACTCTGGGCAAGGGGCGATTCTAACCCTTAAAAAGCATCGCCTGACACCGTAGGAAACAGTGTGATTTTCGAGTCATTGAGCAGAATCAGGTGTTTCATCTGCCGCGAAGCTCTCTGCTGACGCAACGCGCTATACTCCCGCTCTTTTTTTCACCTGGAGCGACGTCATGTCCCTGCCAAGCCTGCGCCTCAAAGCCAACGCCGACCGTCGCCTGCGAAACGGCCACCTGTGGGTCTACAGCAACGAAATCGATGTAGCCGCCACCCCACTGCACGGCTTCAAGGCTGGCGATCAAGCGATTCTCGAAGCTGCCGGCGGCAAACCGCTGGGCATCGTCGCCATGAGCCCGAACAACCTGATCTGCGCTCGCCTGCTGTCGCGCGACATCAAGTTGCCGCTCGACAAGTCGCTGCTGGTGCACCGCATCAATGTTGCACTGTCCCTGCGCGATCGTCTGTTCGACAAGCCGTTCTACCGCCTGGTCTACGGCGACTCCGACCTGCTGCCGGGCCTGGTGGTCGACCGTTTCGGCGACATCCTGGTGGTGCAGATCGCTTCGGCGACCATGGAAGCCCATAAAGACGATGTGATCGCCGCGCTGACCCAAGTGCTCAAGCCAAGCGGCATTCTGTTCAAGAATGACTCCGCCGCACGCGATGCCGAAGGCCTCAACCGCTACGTTGAAACCGTATTCGGCCTGGTGCCGGAGTGGGTTGCCCTGGAAGAGAACGGCGTGAAGTTCGAAGCGCCAGTCATCCAGGGACAGAAAACCGGTTGGTTCTACGACCACCGCATGAACCGCGCGCGCCTGGCACCTTATGCCAAAGGTAAACGCGTGCTGGACCTGTACAGCTACATCGGCGGCTGGGGCGTGCAAGCTGCCGCTTTTGGTGCCAGTGAAGTGTTCTGCGTCGACGCTTCGGCCTTCGCCCTCGACGGTGTCGAGCGCAACGCCGCACTGAACGGTTTCGCCGACAAAATGACCTGCATCGAAGGCGACGTGTTCGAAGCCCTGAAAGAGCTGAAAGCCAGCGAAGAGCGTTTCGACGTGATCGTTGCTGACCCACCAGCCTTCATCAAGCGCAAGAAAGACATGAAAAACGGCGAAGGCGCTTACCGTCGCCTCAACGAGCAAGCCATGCGCCTGCTCAGCAAGGACGGCATCCTGGTCAGCGCTTCGTGCTCGATGCACTTGCCTGAAGATGATCTGCAGAACATCCTGCTGACCAGCGCCCGCCATCTGGACCGCAACATCCAGCTGCTGGAACGTGGCGGCCAAGGTCCGGATCACCCGGTGCACCCGGCGATTGCCGAGACGCGTTACATCAAGAGCATCACCTGCCGACTGCTGCCTAACAGCTAAAGTTTGCTTTGCCTCTTATTGATCGTTCGTACCCGCTGCGGGCGAACGATCAATTGGCTTCTATCCATAAAAATAGAAAACCCTTCTTTATTAATGACTTACTTACAACAATAAAGTTAAAGGAACGAAACCACACTACACCGGGAATCGTCCTACGCCATTTCGTTTGACCTCCAAGCAGCCAGGCCTATTATCCGTCTTACCACTTACAAACATAGGTGGCGGATATCAAACCCTATACTGGAGATTGAATCATGAAAAAGGTTAAACTCGAGCACAAACTAGCGACACACCATCACGCCATGCTTTGCATTCCTAAGTAATCACTCAGGAAAAGCCGGTCCGCCGAACTTCAGGCCCGGCTTTTAAAAAGGAATGCCAAATGCAACTGAACCCGTGCATTTTCTTACTACCTAAACCTCCTCGACTTTTTATCTGGAATTACAAATCCCACGAGCAATTTGAAATCGATAATGCCCACGCCAGTCGATTAATAGAGCTTATTGAGAAAATTTCGATATTTGATGAAAACCATCCAATAGATGCAGCACTTCTTGAAGCCGGCATTCTTGTTGATCAGCCTTTACCTCCCAATGACTGGCAATGGGATGACCTTTCAAAAATTTTCCACGTTGGCACCAAAGACCTTGGCTCTGGTGACGCCGCACAGAACACCCGGCAATGGGCCGAACACTACTTCAATCACTGCCAGGAAGTCATAAGTCGGCATGCGCCACCACCTCACCCGCTCGCCCATCTTCACCGAGAGAATATGCTATGCCTACCTGCGCCTTTGGCCGATGAAGCTATAGATGAACGCAATGGGTTCAGGCAAGCCCTGCTGCAACGGAAAACCTGCCGTTCATACCTGGATAAAGCCGTGTCACTGAATGACGTCAGCACCCTTCTCTACCTTTGCCTTGGTTACCTGAAGGAGCGAGAAACTGACACAAGCGAGCTGATACCGGTCATGTTCAGAGCGAGGCGCAGTAGTCCGTCAGGTGGAGGACTAAACGCCAGCGAAGGATATTTATACGCTTACAACGTACAAGGACTGGATCCAGGTATTTATTACTATCACCCAGACGCGTACGCTTTGACGTTATTGAGTCGTCTGAAGGAACCCCTTGGATCGCTATTACAAGGCCAACACTTTGTTGACAACATCCCTTTTGGAATTTTCATCACTTCGCGTCTAGATAAAATGTGGTGGAAATACCGACATTCACAAGCCTATCGGGTTTCGTTATTAGAGATTGGTCATATTTCACAAACACTACAGCTATGCGCGACTTCACTCGGACTAAAAACCTGGTTAACCGCTGCTCTCAGCGAGTCAAAAATAGAAAAATATTTAAACCTGAACGATTTGTCGGAGCAAGTGTTTCTCTTTGTGGGCGCAGGATACAGTAACGGCGAAGCGTTTTGCGAAGAGCTCCGCAGTCTATTAAACAAAAACAATAAGAACTGATCCATCATCCTGGAAATCAAAAAATGTCAGAGCCTTCATGCACCCAGACAAACGATAACACCACACGCCTTAAACTTTCTCGCTTCACCCTTATTACCAGCATTTCATTAATCAGTTTTTTCCCACTCAACATTCTCCTCCCTTCTTTCCCTGCCCTGGCATTGGAGTTCAACACTTCGACGGTTGATATCGCGCTGGCGGTCAGTTTATTCACGCTGGTTTTTGCATTTTCACAATTGGTCACAGGCCCGCTCTCAGACAAATGGGGACGTAAGGAAGTGCTTCTTGGATGCCTCGTACTTTCTGCAATAGGTGCCATCGGTTGCACACTGGCTACGGATTACTGGAGCTTTCTTTTCTTTCGAGCAGTTCAGGCCTTGGGGTGCGGATTCTTCGTACTGGGCCACGCGTTGGTGGAAGACCTGTTCGAAGAACAGGACAGAACTCGCGTGCGCATTTATTACATGACCTTAAGCGGCTCCTTTGTCGCGCTATCGCCTCTGCTCGGATCCTGGCTGCAAACCACCTTCAATTGGCAGGGCAGCTTTTATGCGTTTTCCCTTTTAGCGCTCGGTATCTTTTTCCATGCTCAATTGATATTGCCTGTCACATCAGCCCGCTCTGAACGAGACTCCACTTCAATCATTCGCACGCTGAAAACCATCTTGGGTAATCGAGATTTTGTTCGCTATTGGTGGATCGCCGCGCTGGTTTTCTCCTGTTACTTCGCCCTTATCAGTGTGACGCCGCTGATTTTCATGGATGACTTGAAGCTGTCCGAATATCAGTACGCGCTGGTGCTGATGGTTTATGGCGTGGCCTACGTTCTCGGCGGCGTATTGGCTTCGGCAGTGCAGAGGCACATCTCACTCGACAAGCAAATCAACATCGGCTTGAGTTTGCTGGGGGTCGCCGGCCTAGCGTTAGGCGTGATCGTGAGCTTGGAAGCAATGACGACTGTCACGTTGCTTGTACCGATGTTGATTAGCGCATTGGCCGTCACGCTTGTGCGGCCGGCAGCCATTTCTGCCGCGATGCTGTTGTTCTCCAGCAAGGCCGGAACCGCTGCATCCGCAGGCAACTCCATCATGTTCATCACCGCGGCCGTCAGCAGCGCAGCGCTCGCACAAGCCGGAGACCATTTGCTGATGACCATAGCCATCGGGTTCATCGGTTTCAGCCTGTGGGGTTTACTGACAAATGCGAGGATCGGGCGCTGAGCGAGCGCCCTTCGTACAGCTGAACCAAGCGTGCACAGGCGAAAAACAGAAACGCCCGTCACCCCAAATCAGCCGCACCATTCCTTCCTGACGCCAGCGGTGTAGAATCGAACGATTCATCGCCAGTCATCCCCCGGCGGGTTTATGAGCTCAGGCTGAGGCGCGCGGCGATCCCGCAAAGTCATCGGCAACTTTCGGACACACGGCCATTTCTGAGTGTTCCCGAGGTCAATAGAAGCTCACTCCCCTTTTGATACCTGCTTAGCCGCCCGGAGTGCTCCATGCCTGATTACCGCTCGAAAACATCCACCCATGGCCGCAACATGGCCGGCGCACGCGCACTGTGGCGCGCCACGGGGATGAAAGATGACGACTTCAAAAAGCCGATCATCGCCATTGCCAACTCGTTCACCCAATTCGTACCGGGTCACGTCCACCTCAAGGACCTCGGCCAACTGGTTGCCCGTGAGATCGAACGCGCTGGTGGCGTTGCCAAAGAATTCAACACCATCGCGGTCGATGACGGCATCGCCATGGGTCACGACGGCATGCTCTATTCGCTGCCGAGCCGCGAGATCATCGCCGACTCCGTCGAGTACATGGTCAACGCCCACTGCGCTGACGCCATCGTGTGCATCTCCAACTGCGACAAGATCACCCCTGGCATGCTGATGGCCTCCCTGCGCCTGAACATCCCGGTGATCTTCGTTTCCGGCGGCCCGATGGAAGCCGGCAAGACCAAACTCGCCAGCCACGGCCTCGACCTGGTCGACGCCATGGTGATCGCCGCCGACTCCAGCGCGTCCGACGAGAAAGTCGCTGAATACGAGCGCAGCGCCTGCCCGACCTGCGGTTCGTGCTCCGGCATGTTCACCGCCAACTCGATGAACTGCCTGGTCGAAGCCCTTGGTCTGGCATTGCCGGGCAACGGTTCGACCCTGGCCACCCACAGCGACCGCGAGCAGTTGTTCCTGCAGGCCGGCCGCACCATCGTCGAGCTGTGCAAACGCTACTACGGCGAGAACGATGAGTCGGTGTTGCCGCGCAACATCGCCAACTTCAAGGCGTTCGAAAACGCCATGACGCTGGACATCGCCATGGGCGGTTCGACCAACACCATCCTGCATTTGCTGGCTGCAGCCCAGGAAGCCGAGATCGATTTCGACCTGAAGGACATCGACCGTCTTTCGCGTCACGTTCCGCAACTGTGCAAAGTCGCGCCGAACATCCAGAAGTACCACATGGAAGACGTGCACCGCGCCGGCGGGATCTTCAGCATCCTCGGTTCCCTGGCCCGTGGCGGTTTGCTGCACACCGACCTGCCGACCGTGCACAGCAAGACCATGCGCGACGCTATCGCCAAGTGGGACATCACCCAGACCGACGACGAAGCGGTTCACCACTTCTTCAAGGCCGGTCCTGCAGGCATCCCGACCCAGACCGCGTTCAGTCAGTCGACCCGTTGGGAAACCCTCGACGACGACCGTGAAAACGGCTGCATCCGCAGTGTCGAACACGCTTACTCGCAAGAAGGCGGCCTGGCCGTGCTGTACGGCAACATCGCCCTGGACGGCTGCGTAGTGAAAACCGCGGGCGTCGACGAGTCGATCCACGTCTTCGAAGGCAACGCAAAAATCTTCGAAAGCCAGGACAGCGCCGTGCGCGGCATCCTTGCCGATGAAGTGAAAGAAGGCGATATCGTCATCATTCGCTACGAAGGTCCGAAAGGCGGCCCGGGCATGCAGGAAATGCTCTACCCGACGTCCTACCTGAAATCCAAAGGACTGGGCAAAGCCTGCGCCTTGCTCACCGACGGTCGCTTCTCCGGCGGCACTTCGGGCTTGTCCATCGGCCACGCTTCGCCAGAAGCCGCTGCCGGCGGTGCAATCGGCCTGGTGCGCGACGGCGACAAAGTGTTGATCGACATTCCAAATCGCTCGATCAACCTGTTGGTCAGCGACGAAGAACTGGCTGCGCGCCGCGTAGAGCAAGACAAGAAAGGCTGGAAACCGGTTGAAGTGCGTCCACGTAAAGTGACCACCGCACTGAAAGCCTACGCCTTGCTGGCGACCAGCGCCGACAAGGGCGCTGTGCGTAACAAAGCGATGCTCGACGGGCTGTAAGGCTTAACCGTTGCACACAAAAATGCCCCGCCAAGTGCGGGGCATTTTTTTCGGCTCACGCTCAAGGTCCGCCTTATTGTCCAGCCATCCGGGCTTGCAGATAACGGTAAAGCCCGTCTGCGCTTTTTCGATAACCTTCGCCGTTAAGGTGAATCAGATCGCCTTGAGCCAAATGCTCGAACTGCCACTGTTCAATTGAACAGGCACCTCCCATGTAGGCTTGCCAGTCCCAGAACAGGGCACCCGCCTGTAGCGCGGCTTGCCTTTGGATCTGAATGATTTGAGAGAGCTTTTGAGGCTGACGCTCGACACAAGAGTTGGCGGAGCGCTGTTTTATCGAGTCGGCTGGTCCGATCAACAAGAGAACGACATCTGGAAGGATACGCCGCAATAGAGCGAGCTTTTCACTCAGATCGGCCTGATAAAGCCCCAGATCCAAAGCATCATCGAACGCTTCATTGCCACCATAAGCCAGGATCAACAAGTCAGGGTGCAACGCCCTCAAGGTTTCCTGCCACCCGGTTTGCCATTTATCGAGGATCTTCAGGGTCGCCCCATTAACACCCAGAGCGGAGTAGGTCACTCCAGTATCTTGCTGCGACTCGACATTCCAGCCTCCAAGCTCGACGTCCTGATGACCGGTGATCGCTAGATCCACCGGTAGATTCAGATTGTTGATCGTCGGGCTAAAACGCCAGTGTCCAGACGTCGCCAGCAACTCGGCACTTGCGTGATTGAGCCCATCCTGGGCCGATAGGCTGCTGTCGGAGGCAGCCTTGTACAACGCAGAAATCCGGTAACGCTGTTCACGTGGTTCTCGTACACCGATATGCACCTGGGCCCCGGAAGTCATCGGCAACGACAAATAACCACCGAATGGGAACTCGTTACTGTACTGATTACGACTAGAGATCAGGTTCCATTGGCCACTGATCGTTGAGAGCACAATCTGATCGTAACGCGTGCCCGGGACAGGCGTCGCCGCGATGAAACCAATTCCGCCTTCACCGTATTGCACTTGAAATAGCCGGCGCATCTCACCGGAAAACAGATCAGCCGCCGTGTGGGAGTCGCCCAGTTGCAAGATACTGACTGGAGTACTGCGCGATACCTTGAGCTTGTCGACCAGCTTCATAACGTTGAGGACGGGAGCCTCTTGGGGCTTTTCTGGCGAAAAGCTTGCCGCATCACCTTGCTGTTTCAACTCTGAAGCTTCAACTGCAGATAGGGGGCCGGATCCGCTCAGTACCGCAAACATCAACAAAGTGAAGCTACGTTGCCATGGCCGCATGCTCTAGCCCCTTCGATAACTGGCTGAGCAAACGAACATGTGAACAGCCGCCCTCAGCGAGGGACCTCTGACTATAGTCGTTGGACAGAGACTAAAAGATGCCCCTCCTACAAAATATCCTCAGGCTTGACGATCACCCAGTTCCTGTCCGCCTTTACGGCCTTATTCCAAAAACGGCAGTTGCCATGCGTTTTTGATATTAATTCATTAGATATCAAGCTGTTAGGCTCGCCGGTTCACAGTCGCCCTGGAATGCGATTGGCACAAGTCTTTTTGGAGTCTCAATGAATCTGCCGCTGATCCTCAATCTGCTGGTATTCCTCGCCTTGCTGTTCGGCCTGGCACAAACCCGTCATACCACCTGGAGCCTGGCCAAAAAAGTCTTGGTCGCGTTGGTGCTGGGCGTGGTGTTCGGTGTTGCCCTGCACGCTATTTACGGTGCCGGCAGCCCGGTGCTGAAGGCCTCGATCGGCTGGTTCGATCTGGTCGGCAACGGCTATGTGCAGTTGCTGCAAATGATCGTGATCCCGCTGGTGTTCGCCTCGATCCTCAGTGCCGTCGCCCGTCTGCACAACGCATCCTCACTGGGCAAGATCAGCTTCCTGACCATCGGCACCCTGCTGTTCACCACCGCCATTGCGGCGCTGATCGGCATCGGCCTGACCAACCTGTTCGGCCTGACCGCAGAAGGTCTGGTGGCCGGTACCCAGGAAATGGCTCGCCTGCAAACCATTCAAACCGACTACGCCGGCAAGGTCGCCGACCTGAATGTCCCGCAGTTGCTGTTGTCCTTCATCCCGCAGAACCCGTTCGCCGACCTGGCCCGGGCCAAGCCGACTTCGATCATCAGCGTGGTGATCTTCGCCGCATTCCTCGGGGTCGCAGCGCTGCAACTGCTCAAGGATGACGTCGAAAAAGGTCAAAAAGTGATCAACGCCATCGACACCCTGCAAGCCTGGGTGATGCGTCTGGTGCGTCTGGTGATGAAGCTGACCCCGTACGGCGTATTGGCGCTGATGACCAAAGTGGTCGCCGGTTCCAACCTGCAAGACATCATCAAACTCGGCAGCTTCGTGGTGGTTTCCTACATCGGCCTGGGCCTGATGTTCGTGGTTCACGGCTTGCTGGTATCGCTGGCCGGGATCAACCCGCTGCGCTTCTTCCGCAAAGTCTGGCCGGTGCTGACCTTCGCCTTCACCAGCCGCTCCAGCGCCGCAAGCATTCCGCTGAGCATCGAAGCGCAAACCCGTCGTCTGGGTATTCCACAATCGATCGCCAGTTTCGCCGCCTCGTTTGGCGCGACCATTGGCCAGAACGGCTGTGCCGGACTTTATCCTGCGATGTTGGCGGTGATGGTTGCGCCGACTGTGGGTATTAACCCGCTGGATCCGCTGTGGATCGCGACCTTGGTAGCGATTGTGACCTTGAGTTCGGCAGGGGTTGCCGGTGTCGGTGGTGGCGCAACCTTCGCCGCGCTGATCGTGCTGCCTGCCATGGGCTTGCCAGTGTCACTGGTGGCGCTGCTGATCTCGGTTGAACCGCTGATCGACATGGGCCGCACCGCCCTGAATGTCAGCGGCTCGATGACCGCCGGTGCGATCACCAGCCAGATCATGCAGCAGACCGACAAAGAGCTGCTGGATGCGGATGAGCATGAGGAACTGGCTCAGGCTTAAACCACCTACCGCCTGATAGATCGCTATCGCGGGCAAGCCTTGCTCCTACGGGACCGATGTCGATCACCTTATGTGATTCGCCACAACCCTGTAGGAGCAAGGCTTGCCCGCGATGCTTTTAGGTGCGCTCCCAGACTTCGAAACTGTACGCCGGCTTGTCGCCTTCAGCCGGATTAGGAACATTCGACACCAGCTTCCACTGTTCCAGATCAAACTCCGGAAACCACGCATCCCCCTCGGGGCTCAGCGCCACGCGGGTCAGGTACAGCCGATCGGCCTGTGCCAGGCCTTGCGCATACAACTGCGCGCCGCCAATCAGCATCAACTCATCGACGCCCTGCTCCAGCGCCCATTCCTGCGCCCGAACCACCGCGGCTTCCAGCGACGGATAGACTTCCGCGCCTTCAAGTTGCAGGTCAGTCTGACGACTGACCACAATGTTCAACCGGCCTGGCAGCGGGCGACCGAGCGAATCCCAGGTCTTGCGACCCATGATGATCGGCTTGCCTAGCGTGGTGGCCTTGAAGTATTTGAAATCCCCCGGCAAGTGCCAGGGCATGCTGTTGTCGACGCCTATCACACGGTTTTCACCGAGGGCTGCGATCAGGCTGAGGGGGAGAGTTTTTTTCATGTCGGCGAGGATACCAGAGCCTCGCTTACCCCAATAAGCGCCACAGCGGTTATGCTCACCACTCACTAAAGCGACGGGATGCCGCGTGACTGAACTGACACCACTGACAAAGCTCTGGCTAACTGAAACCATCCGCCTGCGCGAGGAGCACGCAGGTCCACTGGAAGACCAGGAAGCCAACCGTCTGGCCCGCAGCGCTGGCGGCGACTTGCCGACCCGTATCGAGGCCCGCGCCTTGTGGCTGGCCGAACGCGATGGCTTGACCGTCGCCTTGCGCCATTGGCTGCAAGGTGCGCGGCTGGCGCTGATCGTTCTGGCCGTTCTGGCGATCATCAGCGGCACCGGCCTGGCGTTCGCCGCGCTGAGCGACGGCCAGACACCGGTCAACGTGTTCTGGGCTCTCGGCAGCCTGCTCGGGCTGAACCTGATTTTGCTACTGAGCTGGGCCTCGGGCCTGATATTCGCTGGCGACTACGGCGCCACGCTCGGGCGTTTGTGGTTGTGGCTCAGCGAAAAACTCGCCCGTGACGCCAAAGCCGTGCAACTGGCGCCGGCCCTGCTGCTGTTGCTGCAACGCCAGAAACTCAATCGCTGGGTACTCGGCGTGCTGGTCAACGGCTTGTGGCTGCTGGCGATGCTCAGCGCTCTGGCGATTCTGCTGACGCTGATGGCAACCCGGCGCTACGGCTTCGTCTGGGAAACCACGATTCTCAGCGGCGACACATTCGTGGTCATGACCCAGACCCTCGGCGCCCTGCCCGCATTGCTCGGCTTCAACGTACCGACCGTGGAGATGATCCGCGCCAGCGGTGACACTGCGCTGAACATCGAAAGCGCCCGCCAAGCCTGGGCTGCATGGCTGGTGGGCGTGTTGCTGGTGTACGGCGTGTTGCCGCGCCTGCTGCTCGCGCTGTTCTGCCTGTGGCGCTGGAAAACCGGGCGCGCAGCGTTGCATCTGGACCTGAACCTGCCTGGTTACGCGCAGTTGCGCGAACAGCTGATGCCGAGCAGCGAACGTCTCGGCGTCAACGATGCCGCGCCCGAGCGCCTGCATCAGGTCGAAGGCGGCGCCAACTCCCTGGACAGCGATGGCGCGTTGCTGGTGGCCATCGAACTGGATGATCAGCGCCCATGGCCACCGCAACTGCCGAAAAGCGTCAAAGACGCTGGCATCCTCGACAGCCGTGAGTCCCGACAAAAGCTGCTGGAACAGTTGACCCGTTTCCCACCGGAACGCCTGGCCATTGCCTGTGATCCCCGACGCTCGCCGGATCGCGGCAGCCTGGCACTGATCGCCGAGCTCGCCCGCAGCGCTAGCGCGACACGCATCTGGCTGCTGCAAGCGCCGCCCGGGCAGGCGCTCGACGCCGAACGCCTCGGCGACTGGCACACCGCGCTGCAACAGTTGGAGTTGCCGTTCGCTGACTGCGCGCCGATGAACTGGCTGGAGTCGGGCCATGACTGATGCTGCAAAGAGGCCGCTGAAACTCGCCGTGGTCGGCCACACCAACGTCGGCAAAACCTCATTGCTGCGCACCCTGACTCGCGATGTCGGTTTCGGTGACGTCTCCCATCGCCCCAGTACCACTCGGCATGTCGAGGGCGCCCGGTTGTCGGTGGATGGCGATGCCTTGCTTGAACTCTACGACACGCCGGGGCTGGAAGACGCCATCGCCCTGCTCGATTATCTGGAGCGGCTCGAACGCCCCGGCGAACGCCTCGATGGCCCGGCACGACTGACGCGCTTTCTCGATGGCAGCGAGGCGCGTCAGCGTTTCGAGCAGGAAGCCAAAGTGCTGCGTCAACTGTTGGCCTCCGACGCTGGCCTGTACGTGATCGACGCCCGCGAGCCGGTGCTGGCCAAGTACCGTGATGAACTCGAAGTGCTGGCCAGTTGCGGTAAACCGCTGCTGCCGGTGCTGAACTTCGTCAGCAGCGCCAACCACCGCGAGCCGGATTGGCGCGAAGCCCTGGCACGGTTGGGGCTGCATGCGCTGGTGCGTTTTGACAGCGTGGCGCCGCCCGAGGATGGCGAGCGGCGGCTCTATGAAAGTCTCGCGCTGTTGATCGAAAGCGCGCGCGGTCAGCTTGAGCGATTGATCGTCGACCAGCAGGCCCAACGCGAAGCGCGCCAGCAAAGCGCGGCACGTTTGATCGCCGAATTGCTGATCGATTGCGCGGCGTGTCGACGCAGCGTGGTCAGTGATGCCGCACAGGAACAGCAGGCCATCAGCGAACTGCGCAAAGCCGTTCGCCAACGCGAACAACGCTGCGTCGAAGCGCTGCTCAAGCTGTACGCTTTCCGTCTACAGGATGCCGCAGCCAGCGACTTGCCGCTGCTGGATGGCCGCTGGGGCGATGACTTGTTCAACCCCGAAACCCTCAAGCAATTGGGCGTGCGGGTCGGTAGCGGGATCGCCGCCGGCGCGGCGGCAGGTGCCGGTGTGGACTTGCTCGTCGGTGGCCTGACTCTCGGCGCGGCGGCACTGGCCGGGGCGATAGCCGGCGGCACCCTGCAAACGGCGCGCAGCTATGGCAGCCGCTTGCTGGGCAAAATCAAAGGCCAGCGCGAGCTGACGGTCGACGACAGTGTGTTGCGCTTGTTGGCGCTGCGTCAGCGGCAACTGGTACAGGCCATGAACCTGCGCGGGCACGCGGCGATGGACAGCATTCAGGTCGCCACGCCGCAGGACAAGAGCTGGCGCGAAGGGAAATTGCCAGAGGCCTTGACCAAGGCGCGGGTGCATCCGCAATGGTCGTCGCTCAATCCTCAGGCAAGGTTGAGTCAGGCGGAGCGGCAGGAGCAGATTGAGGTGTTGGCGCAGAAGGTGATCGAGGCTTGAATCTCGAGTGTCTGTACTAGCCCCATCGCGAGCAGGCTCGCTCCCACATTTGATCTCTGGTGCTCACAAATTATGTGTTCACAGGAGGTCCAGTGTGGGAGCGAGCCTGCTCGCGATGGCAGCCACTCGGTTCCACGGCTCTACGCCGCCAATAATCGCCCAGCCTTCTCTTTCAATATCTCAAGATCAATCACCGGCACCCACATCTCCTTCGCCTGTTCATCCCACTGGCGCATCCGCAGGCTAATCGCACACAACGGATCCCGCTCAAACGCCTCAGCCTCGGCTGCCGTCATCATCCCGCCCTGATATTCCAGCGTACGCCGACTGGCCTCGCTCAAGCGTTCGTAATAGCCCGGCTCTTTGAACGTCAGGTAACGCTTGGCCTGAACGTGATACTCCACCAACCGCGCCATCCGCTCGCTAAACCCCAGACGACGCAGGTAGTCGGCACCGAGGCGCTCATGGCTGGCCACACCAAAGCCGCCCATGCTCCCGGCGTTCGCAGCGCAGAGATGCCCGATGTCGTGGAAGAACGCGGCCAGCACCACTTCGTCGTCGAAGCCTTCGGCCATGGCCCGTTCGGCGGCCTGGGACATGTGCTCGATCTGCGACACCGGCTCGCCGATGTAGTCGCTGTCACCGAAGCGCTCGTACCAGCCGAACACCTCGGCGATCACCTGTTCGTTGCGGCCCATCAATGTTCTCCCAGCAAGGTCCTGACGTTACGTTCAGCCATCGCCGGCCCGACGCTCATGCCGACGCCGGTGTGCATCAACGCGGCATGCACACCCGGTGCGGCCTGCAAGAACGAAAACGGTGCCGCTCCACGGGCGCCATAAACGCCCTGCCAGCGCTCGACCACTTGCACCTTGCAACCCAGGGTCTGCTCGGCCAGTTCGATCAACCAGTTATCGACCTGTTCCGCGTTGAATGGTGAAGGGTCACTGCCGTAGTCGTGGGAATCGCCAATGATCAGTTCGCCGTACGGTGTCGGGCTGATCAGCAGGTGAATACCGTGTTCATGCAGATGGGGCGCCTCACGCAGAATTTGCGCCTGCACGGCTGCGGCTTCCGGCAGATCGGCGAATGCGCCGTAGTGCACGCAGCTCAGACCGGTGAGCAACGCGTGTTGCAGATTGAGGTTGATCTGCGGCCGCGCTCGGAGCATTTGCAGGCGGCAGATCTGCGGCTTGAGCGCGGCGATCGGCTCGGCCAGCAGGGTCTGATAATCGTGGCCGGAACAGACGATGATCTGCTCGCCAGTGAAACTGCCGGCGGTGCTGTGCACACGGCCGGGTTCGATGTCGCGCACCAGGGTGGAAAAGTGAAACTCCACGCCGAGGTCGCGACGCAGATAGCCGATCAGTGCCGGAATCGCTTCGCGGGAATACAGTTGCTGGTCATCCAGACCGTGCAATGCCGCACGGTGATGATCGAACTGACCGCTGTACAGATCGCGCAATGCGGCGCCGCGCAACAGCTCGACTCGATAACCGTGTTCGATGGCGCGGCCGGCGCAGAAGGCTTCCAGCAGTTGCTCTTCAGCTTCGCTGCGGGCGAACAAATACGAGCCGTTGCGCTTGAGCTGCAAGCCCGCCAGTTGCGCCCATTGGACCCAGATTTCGCGGCTGGCCTTGGCCAGTTCGAACATCTGCCCCGGCGGCTGGCCGGTGACCAGCGCCTGGCCAAAGTTGCGCACCGAGGCGCCCAACGGCGTGGCGCTGCGCTCGAAGACCTTGACCTTGAGCCCGCGCCTGGCCGCGGCATAGGCGTGGGAAAGGCCGAGAATACCGGCGCCGACAATCAGCATGTCGCTGTGTTGAGTCATGAAGAATTGTCCTGAGTTCGAGACCGCTTTCGCGAGCAAGCCCGCTCCCACACTTGATCGGGTTGAATCCCGATATCCCGTTCAAAGGAGATCTAATGTGGGAGCGGGCTTGCTCGCGAAGAGGCCCTATCGGTCGAAGAAATACTTACTTGGCAACCACCTTCTCGGACTTGCCGTCATAGCGCTTGCGCCATTCGGTGAGGATTTCGTCGCGGTTTTTCGAGGCCCAGGCGAAGTCGTTCTTGATCAGGCGTTGTTCGTAATCGGCCGGCAATTCGGTCTGTGGCTTGGCGATGCCGGGCTGGGCAAGTACGGCGAAGTTTTCCTTGTACAGCTCCATGGCCGCCGGGCTGGCGGAGAAGTCGGCGAGTTTCTTCGCCGCGTCTTCATGCGGAGTGCCCTTGATCACGGCGGTGGCTTCGATTTCCCAGCCCAGGCCTTCTTTCGGCAGGATGATGTCCAGCGGTGCGCCCTGGCGCTTCAACTGCACGGCCGGGTATTCGAAGGAGATGCCGATCGGGAATTCGCCGGAAGCGGCCAGCTTGCATGGCTTGGAACCGGAGTGAACATACTGGCCGATGTTCTGGTGCAGCGCGTCCATGTACTGCCAGCCCTGCTTCTCGCCGAAGGTTTGCAGCCAGGCGCTGACATCGAGGAAACCGGTGCCGGACGACGCCGGGTTCGGCATGACGATCTTGCCTTTGTATTCAGGCTTGGTCAGGTCCTGCCAGCTCACCGGTTTGGTCAGGCCCTGTTTCTCGGCTTCGACGGTGTTGAAGCAAATGGTTGCCGCCCACACGTCCATGCCAACCCAGGCCGGTGGGTTGGCGGCGTCGCGGTAGTTGCTGCCGATCTTGCCGAGGTCTTTCGGCGCGTAGCTTTGCAGCATGCCTTGCTGATCGAGAATCGCCAGGCTGGACGCGGCCAGGCCCCAGACCGCGTCAGCCTGCGGGCGGGCTTTTTCGGCCAGCAGTTTGGCGGTGATGATCCCGGTGGAATCGCGCACCCACTTGATCTCGATGTCCGGATTGGCCTTTTCGAACGCTTCTTTGTAGGACTTCAGCTGCTCGGCTTCCAGGGCGGTGTAGACCATCAACTCGGTTTTTGCCGCGAAAGCATTCAGGCTGAAAGCAGAGAGGACAGCAGCGGCAAGAGCCAGGGGCTTGAACATGGTGCGGTTCCTTTTAAGTGCGGATCAGAGTGGTTGGGTGTGAGTGGGATCAGTTGCCGGGCGCGGTTTGCCGCCAGGCCTGGGAGCGGCGCAGCAAGCCGCGCGAGGCCCAGGCCAGGAGCAGGGAAACGCCCGCCGAGGTGAACAGAATCAAAGTCGACATGGCCGCCGCGCCGCCGACGTTGCCGGCGTCGTCCATGTTCAGCACCGCCACCGCCGCGAGGATGGTGTCGGGGCTGTAGAGGAAAATCGCCGCCGACACCGTGGTCATCGCCGAGACGAACAGATAGCGCACGATATCCAGCAGCGCCGGCAGACAGATCGGCACGGTGACACGCAGGTAGTGGCGGTACAGCGGTGCTTTGAGCGACAACGCGGCAGCTTCGAACTCGGCGTCGAGCTGACGCAGCGCGGTGGTGGCGGTCATTTGCGCGGTGGTCAAATAATGAGCAATGGTGCAGACCACCAGCAGGGTCATGGTCCCGTAGAACACATGCAGCGGGTTGCCGGTCAGGTTGAAGAAGAACACGTAACCCAAGCCCAGCACCAAACCCGGTACCGCCATCGGCACGAAGCTGAGCATCCGCAGCAGCAGGTTCAAGCCGCGCTGACCCCGGGTTTTCTCCATCAGATAGGCGCCGGTGAAAATCAAACCGCTGCCGATCAACGCCGTGCACAACGCCATCTTCACGCTGTTGCTGTAAGCCAGCCAGCCGCCACCGGCGGTGTCGCCGAACTGGTAGTGGTTGAGTGACAGCGACAGGTTGTACGGCCAGAACTTCACCAGCGACGAGTACACCGCCATACCGAACACCAGCAGCAGCGCGGCGCAGATCAACAGGACGATGGTCAGGTAGCAACCATCGCGCAGCCGCGACGGTGCGGGTTGAAAGACTTGTGCCCGACCGCTCATGGAGTCGCCGTGACGACGGCGCAACCAGGCGTCAACACCGAAGCTGAACAGTGCCGGCAGCAGCAACACCATACCGATCAGTGCACCGCGACCGAATTGCTGCTGGCCGACCACGGCTTTGTAGGCTTCCAGCGCCAGCACTTGGTAGTCGCCGCCGACCACCACCGGCACACCGAAATCGGTGATGGTCAGGGTAAACACCAGACAAAACGCCGCGAACACCGCTTGCCGGGTCGCCGGCCAGGTGATGCTGCGAAACGCCTTGGCCGGACTGGCGCCCATGCTCGACGCCGCATCGAACAAACGCGCATCGGCCAGCGACAGCGCCGACAGCAGGATCATCAAGGCGTGGGGAAAGGTGTAAATCACTTCGCCGAGGACAATGCCCCAGAAGCCGTAAATGTTGTCCGACAGCAGCCCGCGCAACATGCCCTGGTTACCGAACAGGTAGACCAACGCGATACCCGGCAGCATCGACGGTGCCATCAATGGCAACAGCGACATGCCGCGCCAGATCGCCTTGCCGGGAATCAGTGTGCGTTGCAGCGCGTAGGCAAACAGGTAGGCCAGCGGCACAACGATGGCCGCCACACTGAGAGAGACTTTCAGACTATTACCCAGTAACCAGTGGAAGTTGTCGCTGGTCAGCAGTTCGCGGGCGGCAACTAATCCACCACCCTGCCCGGCGTCGCTGCTGAAGCCGCGCCAGAAGATCGCCAGCAGCGGCATCAATACCGCGACGCTGAGCAGACACAGCAGCAGCACTTTGCCGCCGACCACGAACACCCGGTCGCCGATTTCGGCGCGGGACGTCCGCCGAACCTGCTTGCGCGGTATCGGCAGGACGATCTGCGCGCTCATCAGGCAAACACCTGCAAGCTGCGCGGTGGCAAGGCGACCATGATGTCCTGAGCGCCGAGGCGCGGCATGGCTTCGGGCGCGAGTTCGGCGAGCAGTGCATGGCCGGGCAGTTGGTTTAACTCGAAACTCATCCGGCAACGATTGCCGAGAAAGGTGATTTCACGAACCTTGGCCGGGAACAGGTTTTCCTCGTGCACCGGCGGGTTGACGCTGATCGCTTCCGGGCGGCAGAACAGTCGGCCCGAAGCGGCTTTGCCGCAGTTGTCGGCCAGACGCACATTCATCCCGCCGACTTGCGCATGGCTGTCGCTGCTGCGCTGAAACGGCAGCCAGTTGCCCTGCCCGACGAACTCGGCAACAAACGGCGTGGCCGGTCGGTTGTAGATTTCCTGCGGCGTGGCGTATTGCTCGACCTTGCCGTTGTTCATCACGGCGATGCGGTCGGCCATCAGCATGGCCTCATCCTGGTTGTGGGTGACCATCAACGTGGTGATGCCAAGGTTGCGCTGCAATTGGCGCAACTCGGTGCACAGATGCTCACGAACCCGGGCGTCGAGGGCCGACATCGGCTCGTCCAGCAGCAACAATGACGGTGCCGGCGCCAAGGCCCGGGCCAGTGCTACGCGCTGTTGCTGACCGCCGGACAATTGGCCGGGGTATTTCTTTTCGCTGCCGATCAGGCCAACCAGTTCGAGCATTTGCGCCACGCGCTTGCGCACTTCCTCCCGGCCACTGCCGGCCAGGCCGTAGGCAATGTTGGCTTCGACGGTGAGGTTGGGGAACAGCGCGTAGGACTGGAACAGAATGCCGTAGTCCCGAGCTTGCGGTGCCAGCAGGGAAACGTCCCGATCACCCAGGTACAACTCGCCGCGATCCTGACGTTCGAGGCCGGCGATGCACCGCAGCAAGGTGGTTTTGCCGCAGCCGGAAGGCCCGAGCAGGCACACCAGTTCACCCGCGGCGACATCCAGCGAAACGTTATCCAGCGCAGTGAAGGCGCCGAAGCGTTTCTCGATACCGCGCACCTTCATCGGCGCGCCGGGGAAGACCTGGGCAGTTGCGTTCGGGTTGTTCATGGACGGACCTCATCAAGCAGATGAAGGCCATCCTAGGTTTGTAATGCGTCCGTCATGTGGCAACGAGGCAAAAGCTGCCGATAGTGGTATTCGGGGATTTTGGTTCAAGTCATATGTTGCATGGGCTGACGCCATCGCGAGCAAGCTCGCTCCCACAGTTGACCACGTTCCCCTGTGGGAGCGAGCTTGCTCGCGATGAGGCCATGGCTGGCGATGAAGATCCTAGGCGGGGGCCATTTCCTGGGCCAATCCGAGAAACGCCGCCGGCAGACGTGCGCCTTTGCGCTCTTTGAGGCAGTACAGGTATTCGGGGATCTGCGGCGCGTTTTCGAGGGTCAGCACCCGCAGTTGCGGGTCATGGGGCACTTCCTGGCGGGCGATGATGCTGATGCCAATATTGCGCAGCACCGCTTCACGGATCGACTCACGACTGCCGATCTCCAGCAACGGACCGAAACTCACTCCGGCGGTCGCCAGCAACTCTTCAGTCAGGCGACGGGTGGTCGAGCCGGTTTCACGCATCAACAGGGTGTGTCCGACCAAAGCACTCAGCGGCACATGATCATGTACCGCCAGCGGATGGTTACGGTGCACCGCCAACACCAGCGGATCGCTGCCCAGCACGCGGCGGATCAACCGCGAGTCGTCGAGCAATTGCGATGACGCGGCGATGTCTACCCGGTATTCCTCAAGGGATTCGAGCACCTGCTGGGAGTTACCGATTTCTACCGAGACCTCCACGTGCGGCAGGCGCTCGCGGAAGGTTTTCACCAGATCGAGGATGTAATACGGCGCGGTGGCGGCGATGCGCAGCGCGCCTTGAACCTGGCCGCTGTTGCGCAAGAAAAACTCGATATCGGCTTCCTGTTGCAACAGCGTTTTGACCATCGGCAACAATCGGGCGCCGTCCTCACTGACTGTCAGCCGACGACCGCCGCGATAGAACAGTTCAACCGAATACTGGCTTTCCAGATGACGAATCTGCGTCGTCACCGTGGGTTGGCTCAGGCCGAGCTTTTTCGCCGCGAGGGTAATGCTGCCCAAACGCGCGACCATGTAAAAAGCCTTCAGCTCGGCACTCAGCACTTAACCCTCGCATCGATTATTTGCGCAACAGGCGCAGACCGTTGAACACCACCAGCAGGGCCACGCCCATGTCGGCAAACACCGCCATCCACATGGTGGCGAGACCCACGAAGGTTACCCCAAGAAAGATCGCCTTGATGACCAATGCCAAGGCGATATTTTGTGTAAGGATATTCGAGGTCTGCCGCGACAAGCGGATAAACGCCGGAATCTTGCGCAGATCGTCGTCCATCAGGGCGACATCGGCAGTCTCAATCGCGGTATCGGTGCCGGCGGCGGCCATGGCAAAACCGATCTGCGCGCGGGCCAGCGCCGGCGCATCGTTGATGCCGTCGCCGACCATACCAACCCGATGTCCTTGAGCGTACAAGCCTTCGATAGCCTTGAGCTTGTCGGTCGGCAGCAGGTCGCCTTGCGCCTGATCGATGCCCACCTGAGCGGCAATCGCCCGAGCGGTGTGCGGGTTGTCGCCGGTCAGCATCAAGGTCTTGATGCCCAGGTCATGCAACTGCTGGATAGCTTCGCGGCTGGATGCCTTGACCGTATCGGCCACTGCGAACAGCGCCAGTGGGCCAGAGGTATCGAGCAACAACACCACAGTCTTGCCCTGTTCTTCGAGGGCAAACAGTTTCTCTTCCAGGGCTGGCGAGCACAGGCCCAGCTCTTCCACCAAACGGTGGTTACCCAAGTGGTAAACCTGACCGTTGATTTCACCGCGGACACCACGGCCGGCCAGCGCTTCGAAGTTATCCACAGCGAGCAGCGACAGCTGTTTATCCACAACCGCGTTGGCGATGGCCAGCGATACCGGGTGATCCGAACGCCCGGCCAGGCTGGCGGCCAGAACCTGCGCGGTGTTTTCGACCGTTGGGTCCAGGGACAGGTAATCGGTCTGCACCGGTTTGCCGTGGGTGATGGTGCCGGTCTTGTCCAGCGCCAGGTAATCCAGTTTGTGACCACCCTCCAGGTACACGCCGCCCTTGATCAGGATGCCTTTGCGCGCTGCCGCCGCCAGACCGCTGACGATGGTTACCGGGGTGGAAATCACCAGCGCGCAGGGGCACGCGACCACCAGCAATACCAGTGCGCGGTAGATCCAGTCGAACCAGGCCGCGCCCATAAACAGCGGCGGGATCAGCGCCACGGTCAAAGCGAAGATAAACACCACCGGCGTGTAGATTTTCGAGAAGCGGTCGACGAAGCGCTGGGTCGGCGCCCGCGCACCTTGGGCTGCTTCCACGGCATGAATGATCCGCGCCAGGGTCGAGTTGTTGGCAGCGGCGGTGACTTTGAACTCCAGCGAACCGGCCTGGTTGATGGTCCCGGCGAAAACTTTGTCGCCGACGGTTTTCTCGACGGGCAGGCTTTCGCCAGTGATCGGCGCCTGGTCGATGGTCGAGCTGCCGGACAGCACTTCGCCGTCCAGACCAATACGTTCGCCGGGACGAACCCGCACCCGCGCACCCAACTCGATGGTTTTAACTTCCTGCTCCAGCCAACTGCCGTCGGCCTGTTGCACAGTGGCTTGCTCGGGGGCCATCTGCATCAGACCGCTGATTGCATTGCGCGCGCGGTCCAGGGATTTGGCTTCGATCAACTCGGCCACGGTGAACAGGAACATCACCATCGCCGCTTCCGGCCACTGGCCGATCAGCACGGCACCGGTCACCGCGATACTCATCAGCGCGTTGATATTCAGGTTGAAGTTCTTCAGGGCGATCCAGCCCTTTTTATAGGTACCCAAACCTCCGCTGAGGATCGAGATCAGCGCAACGATGGCCACCACCCAGGTCGGCGCGGCGTTGGTGAAGTGAATCACTTCGGCCGCCAAGGCGCCGATACCCGACACCGCCAACGGCCACCAGGGCTTTTTCACCGGTGCCGGGCTGGCTTGCGCATCCGCGCCCTGCTCAATGGGTTCGGCCAACATGCCGATCGACTTGATGGCGTCGATGATCGGCGCAGTCGTCGGCAGATCGTGGGTTACGCCCAGCACGCGGTTGATCAGGTTGAATTCCAGTTGCTGCACACCCGCAAGCTTGCCGAGTTTGTTCTGGATCAGCGTCTGCTCGGTCGGGCAGTCCATGGCGTCGATGCGAAAACGGCTCAAGCGTGCACCGGCGGTCGGCGTTTCACTGAGTTTGATCAATGAAGGCGCCGCCGTGCTGGAACAGCAAGAACCGCCGTGACTGGCGTGATCGTGTTTCTGAACCGGCTGAAGTTTTTGCCCGTGGCTGTGATCGTGATCGTGATCGTGATCGTGATCGTGATCGTGATCGTGATCAGCGTGGGGTTTGTGGGTGTGCTGGGAATTGCTCATAAGGTCGCGTCCAAAAAGTGCCTGTTGCCAAGTAAAGACCCTGTAGCCACTATAGGGTCAAGCAACCTTTTGGAGACTGACGCAATGAAGATCGGTGAATTGGCGAAACTGACCGACTGCCAGGTCGAAACCATCCGTTATTACGAGCGCGAAGGTCTGTTACCGGAGCCTGCCCGCAGTGAGGGCAATTACCGCTTGTACACTCAGGCCCACACCGAGCGCCTGACTTTCATCCGCAACTGCCGCACCCTCGACATGACCCTCGAAGAAATTCGCAGCCTGCTCAGCCTGCGTGACAGCCCGCAGGACCAATGCGAAAGCGTCAACGCGCTGATCGACGAGCACATCCACCACGTCAAGGCGCGGATCGACGGTTTACTGGCCTTGCAGACACAGCTGCTTGAGCTGCGCCAGAGCTGCAGCGAACGGCCGGATATCGAACAGTGCGGGATTTTGCAGCAGCTGGAAGTCAGCGGCGGCGTGGTGGCGAGTGAAACCGAACATTCGCATGTCGGCAGAAGCCACGGGCATTAAGCCCGTCTGCGCAGCAGGAGCAAGAGCATGGAGAGTCCGGCCAGCACAGCGCCCGTCATGAACGTGCTTTGCGCTCCAACGGTTTGCCACAGCCAGCCTGCGAGAACACTGGCGACCAACAGACAGACGCCGCTGATCAGATTGAAAATGCCGAACGCCGTGCCTTTCAGTTCGTGGGGGGCGGTGTCGGCGATGAGTGTGGCGAGGATGCCTTGGCTGAAACCCATGTGCAGCCCCCACAGGGCTACGCCCAGCATCATCGTCAGGGTCGAATGGCTTTGAGCGAGCACCAGGTCCGCCAGCACCAGCAGCCCCATACCGAGACAAAGCAATTTCGTGCGGCTGATGCGGTCAGACAGCCAACCGGCCGGGTATGCGGACAACGCATAGAACCCCGACATGACCACCATCACCAGCGGTACCCAGGTGGCTGACAAGCCAGTCTGCTGCGCCCGCAACACCAGAAACGCTTCGCTGAAACGCGCCAGCGTAAACACCCCGCCCACGACGACGACCCACCAATACCCGGACGAAAAGCCGTGAAGGACTCGCCAATGAATGGGCGATCGAAAGGTGTGCTTGCCAGCAGCGTGTTCAGGCTCCTTTACGTCGGTGACAATCAACGCTACCGCGATGGCCGCTGGGATGACCGCGAACCAGAGTACAAGCTGGATATCGGCGAGCCAGAGCATCAGCATGATCGCCAGCGCAGGACCGACAAGGGCGCCGACAGTGTCCATCGATTGGCGCAAGCCGAAACAGGCACCGCGAATTTCCAGCGGAGCGACATCCGCCACCAGGGCATCACGCGGCGCGCCGCGAATGCCTTTGCCGATACGATCGAGAAAACGCGCGGTGAACACCACCTCCACCGAGTGAGCCAGCGGAAATAACGGTTTGGTCAACGCCGCCAAACCGTATCCCAGTAACAGCAGGCCCTTGCGCCGGCCGATAAAGTCGCTGATTGCACCCGAGAAGACTTTGACCAGCATCGCCGTCGCCTCGGCGATGCCCTCGATGAGGCCGACAGTCAGCGCGCTCGCGCCCAGCGTCGTGACCAGAAACACCGGTAAAAGGCTGTGCACCAGCTCAGACGAAACATCCATGAACAGGCTGACAAAGCCCAAGGCCCAAATGGTCCGCGGAATACGCAGAGGTACCGATCCGGCCTGATTCACCTGTTCATCCTGTCGTGCTCCAAGGCCTCATCGGCGGCTATGAAACAGATACCCGAGCCCTAGATCCTACGGCTGAGTGTTGGAAATACTCGCTGGTACACGCGTTCAAGCACGTCGAGCAGATGCTCGCCAAGATGTCTGCAGCCCAACACTTCCCGCACCAGCCAGGCGCTGGCCAGCGATACCAGCAACGACCCGGCAATATCGAATGGAAAGTGCACGCCCAGGTAGACACGCGCCCAGCCAACCAACGCCCCCAGCAACAGAACCAGCAGGCCCAGCTTGCGCAAGGCGGCCAGCATCAAGCCAAAGGCCAGCGAGAACATCACAGTGGCATGGTCGCTGGGGAACGATGACTCAGCGGCATGCTCCAGAAAGTTTTGCCCCAACCCCACCATGAACGGACGAGGGTGGAACCAAAGGCTGCTGATCAGCAGATTGCAGCCCAGTGCGAAGACAATACTCAGCGTCGCAGTGACCGCCGCCGACCGCTGCTGGCGTGTCCCGCGCAACCACAAGCCGATCAGCAGAAGCGGTACGCAGAAGATCAGCCACTGCGCCAGAAACATTGCCAGAGAGCGCATTGGCGCCGAGGCATCCACGCTGGCGTTGATCGCCATAAACAGGCTGCGATTGAGTTCTTCCACAAATAGACGCCATTCAGATAATCAGAAAACCCCACGCCGCGATAACGCGGTGAGCGGTACACATCATAGTAGTTGCAATCGCCCGGACAGTCGGAGCACTCCGCTATCCGGGCTTCAGGCGTTTGACGCCTGTTTTACTCCAAGTCCTGCGGCCACACGGCACGTCAGCGACCCGGTTCAAGCCCACTGTCAATTCGAGCGTTCGACAGTGTCGGACTGCGCTTTCTGACTGCTCGCTACGGCCTGCGCCTTTTCAGACTGCTGATTGTGAACCATCGCAACATCGCGTGCAGCGTCCATTCGGGCCTGAACCTTGTCGCCGCCGCCTTCGGCCATCGCAGCCACAGAAGCACACATCAGGGAAACGATCACAAAAGCTTTCAGGGATTTCATCGGGAACTCTCCAGTAGTTGGGCTCTGCCAGACCGTGCATTGGCTGACTGGAGCTCATCCTATAGGGCGCTATTTATCGACCCTCTCCCCTGGAGATGAATTTTCTGACATGTAGGCTTTTAGATTCGCCGCGCTGACGATTGATCGTTCCCACGCGGGAGCGTGGGAACGATCATCTTCAGGGCTAGACCGCCATCGGCGCGGTCATGGGGGCGTGGTGCTCGTAGCCTTCCAGCGAGAAGTCGCTCGGTTCGATCTGTTCCAGCCACTCTGGTTGGTACACGCCAGTCTTGGCGAACTCCGGCACACGGTCGGAAATTACCAGTTTGGGCATCGGGAACGGCTCGCGCTTGAGCTGTTCGTTGAGCATGTCCAGGTGGTTTTCGTAGACGTGGGCGTCACCGATGAAATAGGTGAACCAGCGCGGCGTGTAACCGGTCAGGCGACCAATCAGGCTCAGCAGCGCGGCGCCTTCGGTGAGGTTGAACGGCGTGCCCAGCCCCAGGTCGTTGGAGCGGATGTAGAGCGTCAGGGAGATTTCTTTGGTCTCGACGTTCGGGTGGAACTGATACAGCAGATGGCATGGCGGCAGGGCCATTTCATCGAGCTGGGCGCAGTTCCAGCCGTGGAACAGGATACGGCGGCTGCCCGGGTCCTTGATGATGGTGTCGACACACTGGCGAATCTGGTCGATCGCCTTGTACAGCACCACATAGGCCTGGCCATCTTCTTCGCCTTCGGCGATCTGCCGATAACCCTGGCTCAGCGTCTGCTCGATGGCAGCCTGGTTGCTGACCGGGATCTGTTTGTACGCCGGCCATTTGCGCCATTGCACGCCGTAGATCTCGCCCAGGTCGTCTTTGCCCTGACGGAACGGGTTGGCCAGCCATTGGGCGTTTTCGTTGGCGTTCTGGTCCCAGACCTTGCAGCCCAACGCGCGGAACTCAGCCGCGTTGTTCACGCCCCGCAGGAAACCGACCATCTCGCCGATGGCCGATTTGAAGGCCATCTTGCGGGTGGTGATCGCCGGAAAACCTTCTTTCAGGTCATACCGCAGCATCGCGCCGGGAAAGCTGATGGTGTTCACACCGGTGCGGTTGGCTTGCTTGGTGCCGTTCTTGATGACATGGGCGACCAGATCGAGATATTGCTTCATGAATTACCTGTGTCCTTGAACGCAGGGCCGTAGCCCTGCGATCCGAATGTGGAGCGCGGCGCTTTAAGACGCCGGAGTAGCGGGAGCTGCCGGGGCGCGGTTGTACGCCAGCCAGATCAGGAACAGTCCGCCGATGATCATCGGGATGCACAGAATCTGCCCCATGGTCACCCAGCCGAACGCCAGATAGCCGAGTTGCGCATCCGGCACTCGCACCAGTTCGACGACAAAACGGAAGATCCCGTAGAACAGCGCGAACATCCCGGAAACCGCCATGGTCGGCCGCGGCTTGCGCGAGAACAACCAAAGAATGACGAACAACGCCACGCCTTCGAGGGCGAACTGATACAGCTGCGACGGGTGGCGCGGGAGCTGCGCTGGATCGCTGAACGGCGGGAAGATCATCGCCCATGGCAGGTCGGTCGGCTTGCCCCACAACTCGGCATTGATGAAGTTACCGACACGCCCGGCACCCAGACCGATCGGCACCATAGGCGCAACGAAGTCCATCAGCTGGAAGAACGACTTACCGTTCTTTTTGCCGAACCACAGGGCCGCCAGCATCACGCCGATGAACCCGCCATGGAAGGACATGCCACCCTTCCACACTTCAAAAATCAGCGTCGGGTTGGCCAGGTAAGCACTTAGATCGTAAAACAGCACATACCCGAGCCTGCCACCGACAATCACGCCCATCGACATCCAGAAGATCATGTCGGAGAGCTTCTCCTTGGTCCAGGTCGGGTCGAAGCGGTTCAACCGACGCGACGCCAGCATCCAGGCGCCGCCGATGCCGATCAGGTACATCAGGCCGTACCAGTGGATTTTCAGCGGGCCGATGGCCAGGGCCACCGGGTCAATCTGCGGGTAAGGCAGCATTGCGACTCCTCGTTAGAGTTGAAACCTAAAATTCCTGGCGCGACCGTGCCACGCCTGGATTAAGCCAGGATTGCGTCGTCGTTCCTGGCAAAAAGAGCTCAAAGCAAAAAGCTCAAACCCACGAAAAACAGCAAAGCGGCAAACAGTCTTTTCAGCAATCGCGGCGACAGCTTGTGGGCCAGTCGCGCACCGATGCGGGCAAAGACCATGCTGGTCAGGGCAATGCCCAACAGCGCCGGTAAATAAATGAACCCGAGACTATGAGCTGGCAGGCGTGGATCGTGCCAGCCCAGAATCATGAAACTTAATGCACTGACGAGCGCAATCGGCAGACCACATGCCGAAGACGTGGCCACTGCTTGCTGCATCGGCACACTGCGCCAAGTCAGAAACGGCACCGTCAGCGAGCCTCCGCCAACCCCGAAAATCGCCGAAGCCCAGCCGATCACACTGCCGGCCAGGGTCAGGCCGAATTTGCCGGGAACCGTTCGGCTGGCCTTGGGTTTGACCTCCAGCGCAAGCTGCACGGCAATGATCAACGCGAATACGCCGATGATCTTCTGCAAATTCGGTCCTGAGATACCTTCGGCAGTCAGCGCGCCAAAACCCGCGCCGATCAGAATCCCGAGGGTCATCCAGACAAAAATCGGCCAGCGCACCGCGCCTTTGCGCTGATGTTCACGCACCGCATTGACCGACGTGAAGATGATCGTCGCCAACGACGTGCCGACAGCCAGGTGAGTCAGCACCGATGCATCAAAACCCTGCAAGGTGAAACTGAACACCAGCACCGGGACGATGATGATCCCGCCACCCACCCCAAACAGCCCGGCCAGCACGCCTGCGCAGGCGCCCAGCAGCAGATAGAGCAGAAATACCATGACTGTCCTTATCCGCTTCTCAAAAATAGCAGCGGCATGGTAACGGATGCATGGCCTCAAGCTCCACTGGATGGCGATGGATACCCGCCGGTTCTGTGCGTAAAGTGGGCAAAAAAAGCCAAGAGGGATAACCCTATGTGCTTGATCGTCTTCGCCTGGCGGCCGGGTCACACAACGCCGCTGATCGTTGCGGCTAACCGCGACGAGTTCTATGCGCGCCCCAGCCTGCCGTTGGCGCAATGGCCCGAAGCGCCGCAGGTGTACGCCGGGCGCGACCTGGAGGCTGGGGGCACCTGGCTGGGCATTGGCGCCGACGGGCGCTTTGCCGCATTGACCAACATCCGCAACCCGCACCAGCCGCCAGCGCGCAAGTCGCGGGGTGAACTGGTGGCGCGGTTTCTCACCGGCGACTTGCCGATTGCTGAGTACTTGACCGACGTTGCCGACAGATCGCTGGAATATGCCGGGTTTAATCTGCTGATCGGCAATCGTCATGAGCTGTGGCACTACAACGCGCGCGCGCCTGGGCCAGTCAAACTGCAATCAGGGATCTATGGGTTGTCGAATGCCGGACTTGATACGCCGTGGCCGAAGGTGCTCAAGGCCAAGGCGGCGTTAAGTGAAGTGCTGGGCGATCCACAGCCGCAGGCTTTGCTGGCCCTTTTAGGCGACCCGCAAACGGCGCCGTTCGCCGACTTGCCGGATACCGGGGTTGGGTTGGCGACCGAGAGCTTGTTGTCGAGTGTGTTTATTGCCAGCCCGACGTATGGCACGCGAGCGAGTACGGCGTTGATTGTGCAGGCCGACGGGACGCGGCATATGGTCGAAAGGAGTTTCGGGCCGTATGGGGGGCATTTGGGGGAAGTGGAAATCAGGGATTAGGCGGTGTCGGCACTGGCCTCATCGCGAGCAAGCTCGCTCCCACATTTGATCTTTGGTGTTCACAATTAGCGTGTTCACAGCAGATCCAGTGTGGGAGCGAGCTTGCTCGCGATGGGAGCGCCACAGGCTTAGAGCGGCTTGATCGCCGCCGGATTGATCATCCGCGCCAACCCAAGGTTCTTCAGCGCCAGTTGCAGTGAGCTGTGGATTACTTGCGGGTTGTCGATGGTCATCAGCTCGGCGAGCAGATCCCTGGCCCAGCTGAGGTTGACCTGGCGCAGCATCCATTTCACTTTCGGCAAGTTCGTGGCGTTCATCGACAGGCTGTCGAAACCCATCGCCATCAACAGTACCGCTGCCGCCGGGTCACCGGCCATCTCGCCGCAGATACTCACTGGCTTGCCTTCGGCATGCGCGTCACGCACCACGTTTTGCAGCGCTTGCAGCACCGCCGGGTGCAGATAATCGTAAAGGTCGGCTACCCGTGGGTTGTTACGGTCCACGGCCAGCAGGTACTGGGTCAGGTCGTTGGAGCCAACCGACAGGAAGTCCACCTGCCGCGCCAGTTCCTTGGTCTGATACACCGCTGCCGGAATCTCGATCATCACGCCAACCGGCGGCATCGGCACGTCGGTGCCTTCGTCGCGCACTTCACCCCAGGCGCGGTGAATCAGGTGCAGGGCTTCTTCCAGCTCATGAATGCCGGAGATCATCGGCAGCAGAATGCGCAGGTTGTTCAGGCCTTCGCTGGCCTTGAGCATGGCGCGGGTTTGTACCAGGAAGATTTCCGGGTGGTCGAGGGTCACGCGGATTCCGCGCCAGCCAAGGAACGGGTTGTCTTCCTTGATCGGGAAGTACGACAGTGACTTGTCGCCGCCGATGTCCAGGCTGCGCATGGTCACCGGTTGCGGATGGAAGGCCGCGAGTTGCTCGCGATAAATCGCCAGCTGCTCCTTTTCGCTCGGGAAGCGCTGATTGATCATGAACGGCACTTCAGTGCGGTACAGACCCACGCCTTCGGCACCGCGCTTCTGCGCCCGCGCCACATCCGCCAACAGGCCGGTGTTGACCCACAGCGGCATGCGGTGACCGTCGATCGTCACGCATGGCAAGTCGCGCAGTGCATCCAGCCCCAGCGCCAGTTGCTTCTCTTCTTCGACCACGTCGGCGAACTGCTTGCGCAGCACGTCACTCGGGTTGGTGTAGACCTCACCGTGGTAGCCGTCGACAATCATCTGGATGCCGTCGACCTTGGAGTACGGCAGGTCGACCAGGCCCATCACCGTCGGGATGCCCATGGCTCGCGCCAGGATCGCCACGTGGGAGTTACCGGAACCGAGTACCGACACCAGGCCCACCAGCTTGCCTTCCGGCACCTCGCCGAGCATCGCCGGCGTCAGTTCTTCGCTGATCAGAATCGTGTTGTCGGGGTAGACCAGCGTCTGCTGACGCTCTTCCTGCAAGTAAGCCAGCAGGCGTCGGCCAAGGTCTTTGACGTCCGAGGCGCGCTCACGCAGGTAGGCGTCGTCCATCAATTCGAAACGGTTGACGTGATCGGTGACCACCTGACGCAGTGCGCCCTGGGCCCACTGACCGGTCTTGATCACCGTCGTCACTTCGCTGCCCAGCGAAGCGTCGTCGAGCATCATCAGGTAGACGTCGAACAGCGCCCGCTCTTCCGGCCGCAATTGCGTGGCAAGTTTGGCGGACAGTGCGCGCATATCGGCGCGTACGCCTTCGATGGCGGTCTTGAACAGCCCCAGTTCAGCGTCGATATCGGTGATGGTTTTGTCAGGCACCACGTCCAGATCGGCCGGCGGCAGCATGACCACCGCAGTACCGACCGCCGCACCGGGCGAACCGGGTACGCCGACGAACTTTGCTTCCTGAATGCCTTTACCCTGACGCCCCAGACCCCGGATCGAACCGGTGGCCTCGGCGTGGGCGATAACGCCCGCGAGCTGGGCGCTCATGGTCACCAGGAAGGCTTCTTCACCTTCGTCGAACTGGCGACGTTCCTTTTGCTGGATGACCAACACGCCGACGACGCGGCGGTGGTGAATGATCGGGGCGCCGAGGAACGAGGCATAACGCTCTTCACCGGTTTCGGCGAAGTAGCGATAGCGCGGGTGATCCGCGGCGTTTTCGAGGTTAAGGGGTTCTTCACGCGTGCCGACCAGGCCAACCAGACCTTCGTTGGGCGCCATGCTGACCTTGCCGATCGAGCGCTTGTTCAAGCCCTCGGTGGCCATCAGCACGAAGCGGTTGGTTTCGGGGTCGAGCAGGTAGACCGAGCAGACCTGGCTGCCCATGGCCTCTTTGACGCGCAACACAATAATCCCCAACGCCGCCTTGAGATCCTTGGCGGAGTTAACTTCCTGGCCGATCTTGCGCAGCGTATTGAGCA
>NZ_JBIUVW010000024.1:0-82131 GCF_044743155.1 Pseudomonas sp. NPDC087697
CTGTTGCACTTCGTTTACGGCGTGCTCAAGTCGGGTCAACCCTTTGACCCGAAACTTGCGCTTGCCCGGTGAGGCTCAAGACGGTATCTACGGATTTGCATACGGCTTCAACTGCTCGGTGTAGGAGCTGCCGCAGGCTGCGATCTTGGCGATCTTGCATGCGTCGAAAGTCTCTGGTTTATGTCGTAGTGCTGTGCATTTCTCTTAACTGACAGGCATTTCTCACCTAGGGTCTGTTTTTTTCTTGTCATGTTTTCCATGCATGCTCTGAAGACTCAGGGTAAAGCGGCATACCGTCAGTTGAGTTCAGAACTTTCTTCTCGGGCCAGTGGTCATTTATCACGCCCTTGGCACTTTGTTTTCGGACTATTGAGTGGTGATCGAGATGGAAAGTATCAGCCTATTGCTGGGTGAGGCATTGAGCCCGTATCAGGTAACGCTGACCCCGTCAGGTGCCCATGGCGTATGCCTGGTGACATTGAAGAGTACCGCTGGCGCCATCGTGGTCGAACGTGAGTTCAATCAGGCACAGTTCACGGACAAACGGCTGCTGACAGATGTTGTCGACGGATTGCACCGCGACTTGTTGATCGCCGAAGGACGGCTTGAGCCCAGCGTGATTGCGGCTCTGCGCAATGTTGCGCAAGACAAGCGTCTCGCTGTCGGAAACTGAATTGTTTTTTGTGGGAACCTTCCCGTAATCAGGTCAGTCAGACCCTGTATCAACAAGATCAAGCATTCTGCTCCGTTGCTTGTCGCTTGTTGTACGGGTCCTTGTAGGCCACGTTTAACCCCGAGTCGTCTCCCCACTTCTCGGGGTTTCTTTTGCCCGGCGTTTGGTCAGGGCGTCTCATCCTGGAAAAACGTCTTGCGCCAGCGTTGCACCGAAACCTGGCACGCGCAGGTGCGCCGCCACACACCGGCGAATCGCTGACAACCCTTTCAGCTTAGATAGCCCCATCTGCACGCAGTCGCGCGATCTGTTGCGCGTCATAACCAAGCTCGTTCAACACCTGAGCGTTATGTTCACCCAACTCTGCTCCGACCCATTCGCAAGCGCCCGGCGTCTCCGAGAGTTTTGGCACGATGCCCGGCATCTTGAAGTCCTTGCCGTCGGGCAGCTTGGCTTGCAGGAACATTTCCCGCGCGAGAAATTGCGGGTCGCTGAACATGTCTTCGGCGCTGAAGATCCGGCTGGCCGGCACTTCGGCCAGGTTCAATTGCTCGATCACGGCATCCAGTGGCAACGAACTGACCCAGCGATCAATAACTCCATACAGCTCATCGCGGCGGCTATCGCGACCATCGTTGCTGGCCAAAGCCGGATCGTTGGCCAGGTCGTCGCGGCCGATGGTGTGCATGAAGCGCTTGAAGATCGCATCGCCGTTGGCACCGATCTGTACGTGTTTGCCGTCGGCGCTGGTGTGGATGGAGGAGGGCGTGATGCCGGGCATGATGTTGCCGGTGCGCTCGCGGATAAAGCCGAACACGTCGAATTCCGGAACCATGCTTTCCATCATGGCGAAGATCGCCTCGTACAACGCCACGTCCACCACTTGTCCCTGACCACCGTTGACCTCGCGGTGACGCAAGGCCATCAGTGCGCCGATCACGCCCCAGAGCGCGGCAATCGAGTCGCCGATGGAAATCCCGGTGCGCACCGGCGGTCGATCCTCGAACCCGGTGATGTAACGCAAACCGCCCATGGATTCGCCGACCGCACCGAAGCCCGGTTGATCCTTCATCGGCCCGGTTTGCCCAAAGCCCGACAGACGGACCATCACCAGTTTCGGGTTCAGCGCATGCAGAACGTCCCAGCCCAACCCAAGTTTTTCCAGCACACCGGGGCGGAAGTTTTCGATGAGGATGTCGGCTTCGCTGAGCAACTGCTTGAGGATCGCCAGGCCATCAGGGTGCTTGAGGTTTAGCGTCAGGGATTTCTTGTTGCGCGCCTGGACGAACCACCACAGCGAAGTGCCCTCGTAGAGTTTGCGCCACTTGCGCAACGGATCACCGCCATCCGGAGATTCGATCTTGATCACTTCGGCGCCGAACTCGGCACAAATACGCGAGGCGAAGGGGCCGGCGATCAAAGTACCGAGTTCGATGACTTTCAGGCCGGCAAGCGGTTTGGCGGTGAGCGGCATGGGCAATCCTGTAGGACAAGGGCTGAGCGAATGGATCGTTTTATCATAGGCCGGAGCTCCTCGCCCAAGCTTGATGGCCGTCATGATTCGTTGATTGACCCGGCATCGGTTAGACTTGCCGCCTTTCCTCGTATCAAGAAGCCCGTTCATGGCCCAGCCGTCCACGACCTACAAGTTTGAACTGAACCTCACCGACCTCGACCGCAGCGTGTACGAGAGCGTCAAGCAAACCATCGCCCGCCACCCTTCGGAAACCGAAGAACGCATGACCGTGCGGCTGCTGGCCTACGCCTTCTGGTACAACGAGCAGCTGTCTTTTGGTCGCGGTCTGTCGGACGTGGACGAGCCCGCCCTGTGGGAAAAGAGCCTGGACGACCGCGTTCTGCACTGGATCGAAGTCGGCCAGCCAGACGCCGACCGTCTGACCTGGTGCTCGCGTCGCACCGAACGCACCAGCCTGCTGGCTTACGGCAGCCTGCGCGTCTGGGAAGGCAAAGTGATCCCGGCGATCAAAAACCTGAAAAACGTGCACATCGCGGCCGTTCCTCAGGAAGTGCTGGAAACCCTGGCCAAGGACATGCCCCGCGTTATCAAGTGGGACGTGATGATCAGCGAAGGGACGATTTTCGTCACCGACGACCGTGGTCAGCATGAAGTCCAGTTGCAGTGGCTGAGCGGCGAACGCGGCTGATTGTTCACCGCTGGATCGCGTCACCCGGTTTATCCTACGTTTTCAAGAGAAGTACCTGTCATCTCATGCGCATCGAACCTCGCCTGCTACCCGCTACCCTGCCGTTTCTCGGTGATTTGCCACCGCTACTGACTCGCCTGTATGCAGCGCGGGGCGTGCAGTCCGAGGCAGAACTGGACAAGAGCCTGGCGCGCTTGATCCCGTTTCAGCAGCTCAAGGGCATCGAGGTGGCGGTGGATTTGCTGGTGGTGGCGCTGGAACAGCGTCAGCGGATTCTGATCGTCGGCGACTTCGACGCCGATGGCGCGACGGCCAGTACCGTCGGCCTGTTGGGACTGCGCCTGCTGGGCGCCGCTCACGTCGATTATCTGGTGCCCAATCGTTTCGAGTACGGCTACGGCCTGACCCCGGAAATCGTCGCGGTGGCGCTGGAGCGCCAGCCGCAGTTGCTGATCACCGTGGACAACGGCATTTCCAGCGTCGAGGGCGTGACGGCGGCGAAAAAGGCCGGACTCAAGGTCTTGGTGACCGATCACCACTTGCCCGGTGACGAACTGCCGTCGGCCGATGCCATCGTCAATCCGAACCAGCCAGGTTGTGAGTTCCCGAGCAAGGCGCTGGCCGGTGTCGGGGTGATTTTCTATGTGCTGATGGCGTTGCGTGCACGCTTGCGTAGCCTGGGTTGGTACGAGAGCAAGCCGCAGCCCAATATCGGTGAATTGCTGGATCTGGTGGCGCTGGGCAGTGTTGCCGACGTGGTGCCACTGGATGCCAACAATCGGATTCTGGTGCATCAGGGCCTGGAGCGGATTCGCGCCGGCCGGGCGCGGCCGGGTATCAAGGCAATCCTCGAAGTGGCCAAGCGTGATCACTCGCGCATCACCTCGACCGATCTGGGGTTCATCCTCGGCCCGCGCCTGAACGCGGCGGGGCGTCTGGACGACATGAGCCTGGGCATCGAATGCCTGCTCACTGAAGACGTTGCCGCCGCCCGTGAAATGGCCGCGCAACTCGACGGCATGAATCAGGACCGCAAATCCATCGAGCAGGGCATGCAGCGCGAAGCGTTGGCTCAGCTCAAGGACTTGCCGCTGGAGTCGATGCCGTTCGGCTTGTGCCTGTTCGATCCCGAGTGGCACCAAGGTGTCATCGGGATCCTTGCTTCGCGTATGAAAGAGCGCTATTTCCGTCCGACCATTGCCTTTGCCGATGCAGGCGACGGCATGCTCAAGGGCTCGGGACGTTCAGTGCAGGGCTTTCATATTCGTGACGCCTTGAGTGTGGTGGCGGCGCAGCATCCGACGCTGATCAGCAAGTACGGTGGCCACGCCATGGCGGCGGGTCTGACGCTACCGGAAGCGAATTTTCCGTTGTTCGCCGAGGCCTTCGACGCTGAGGTCCGCCGGCAATTGCGTGAAGAAGACCTGACCGGGCGGTTGCTGTCGGACGGCACCCTGGCGGTCGAAGAGTTTCACCTGGAACTGGCCCGCGCCCTGCGCCATGCCGGTCCTTGGGGCCAACACTTCCCGGAGCCGCTGTTTCACGGGGTGTTCCAGCTGGTCGAGCAGCGAGTGGTCGGTGAGCGCCACCTCAAAGTGGTGCTGAAAAGCGAATGTGGTTCGGTGAAACTCGACGGCATTGCCTTTGGCATCGACCGCGACGTCTGGCCGAACCCGACCATTCGCTGGGTTGAATTGGCCTATAAACTCGACGTCAACGAATTCCGTGGGCAGGAAACCGTCCAGTTGATGATTGCCCACATCGAACCGCGCTGAACAGAACCCTCCCTGATCCGCTGATGTCGACTAGGCTCTAATCACTGCTTGATTGGCCTTGTGACGTTTTGTCGTTTTTATTACCCGCGGGGGCGGGTGCCTGCATCCTTTCCTGTCACTCGTCGACTTTTCAAACAGAACCCTGGAGCCTGCCCACTGATTTGAGAGGTGCCCCATGAGTCTGCTGCTTGAACCCTATACCCTTCGTCAATTGACTCTGCTCAACCGCATCGCGGTGTCGCCGATGTGCCAATACTCCAGCGTCGATGGGCTGGCCAATGACTGGCATCTGGTACACCTCGGCAGCCGTGCCGTGGGCGGGGCCGGTCTGATATTTACCGAAGCCACGGCAGTTACTGCCGAGGGGCGGATCACCGCTCAGGACCTGGGCCTGTGGAACGATGAACAGATCGAGCCACTGCAACGCATCACTCGCTTCATTACCGCCCAAGGCGCGGTCGCCGGTATTCAACTGGCCCATGCCGGACGCAAGGCCAGCACTCACCGGCCATGGCTGGGTAAACACGGCAGTGTCAAACCGGCGGACGGCGGCTGGACCCCGGTCGGCCCCTCGCCGATTGCTTTCGACCCTGAACACACACCGCCGACACAACTGACCGAAGCGCAGATCGCCGAGGTGATTCAGGCGTTCGTCGAGTCGGCCAAACGTGCGCTGACCGCAGGCTTCAAAGTGGTTGAAGTGCACGCCGCTCACGGTTATCTGCTGCATCAGTTTCTGTCGCCGTTGAGCAATCAGCGCCGCGATCAGTACGGCGGTTCTTTCGAAAATCGCATTCGGCTGGTGCTGCAAGTGACCGAAGCGGTGCGCGCGGTCTGGCCGGAAGAGTTGCCACTGTTCGTTCGCGTATCGGCCACCGACTGGGTCGAGGATGGCTGGAACCCGGATGAAACCGTGGAGCTGGCGCGGCGTCTGAAAGCGCTGGGGGTCGATCTGATTGACGTGTCGTCCGGTGGCACTGCGGCGAATGCGGAGATTCCTACCGGGCCGGGGTATCAGACGCGGTTTGCCGAGCGCGTGCGCAAGGAGTCGGGAATTGCCACCGGCACCGTCGGATTGATTACCGAACCCGCGCAAGCCGAGCACATTCTGCGCACCTGTCAGGCCGATATCATCCTGCTGGCTCGCGAGCTTCTACGCGACCCGTATTGGCCGCTGCATGCCGACGATGACCTGGGCGGACGCAAGGCCATCTGGCCGGCGCAGTATCAACGGGCAACGAGCCGCGATCAGCCGATTCATGAGTCGGATTTACGTGATTGATCCGGTTCTACCGTGCAAGCCAATAAAAAACGCCGCTTTCCCATTCTGGGACAAGCGGCGTTTTTTATTGTGTGAACAGCACCGCACGGGCGGTGGGCTTTGTGCGTCGCACGAGAGCTCGGAAAGGCTCGCGCGACGACAAAGGGTCGGGTTTACTGATCCACTTTGGTGGTCGAAGTGGCAGCCTTACTCAAGCCCTTTGAATCGTGATCTCCTGGCTTGGTGGCTGAGATCGCAGTGGCCTTGGTAAGTCCGTGCGTGGTTTTTGAATGTGCAATCCCGGACGTCGCCACGCCATGGCCTTTATGGGCATTACGAGCGAGGCCAGTGTGATGGCCTTTGATGCCGTGGTCCCTGACCGCGCGACCGGCATGATCGCTTTCCTGACCTTCCTTCAGGCCACTTAGGCCATGGTCCCTGACCGCTCGGCCGTCATGATCGGCTTCTTTACCTTCAGCACGGCCATTGCTGCCAGCATCAGCAGAATGACCTTCTGCGCGGCCGCCATTGCCGATTCCGCCGCCGTGACCTGCGCCGTTGCCGCCACTACCGCCACTACCGTTACCGCCACCGTGGCTTCCGCCATCTTTTGCATAAGCGAAGCTTGTGGGGAGTAAAGGTGCTGCAGCCAGCATCATTACGCAGGACATAACAGCGACTAGGTTCGATTTCTTTAAAAGCATGATTGCTTCCATAGATCAGGGTAGGTTTGTAAGAACTAGGACGTCTATCACGGTCTATAGTTCTCAGGCTCCCGACGGAAGGCACTATGGCAAGGGGATTACGGATATGACGACTCGTTCAGTTGTAGCTTTTTTGACAAGTATCACGCTTTTGTGTGGCTCAACGGCTCTGCACGCAGATCCTGGCAATGGGAACGGCAACCCGCACGGAAACGGGAACAAAGGCAACAAATCCCAGAACTATCAGCAGGGGGGTGGATACAGAGGCCCGCAGATCGATGTGGGCGGTGTTCGAGTCATCGTCGGTAACAGTCGTGATTATTGGTCGCCTGGCCCAGAGCTACCGCCAGGCATTCAAAAGAAGATTGCCCAAGGAAAACCTCTGCCGCCAGGAATCGCCAAGAAACTCGACGGCAGGATGCTGGAAAGGCTGCCTCGTTATGAGGGCTATGAATGGCAGCAAGTCGGTACAGACCTGATCCTGGTGACCCTCGCAACCGGACTTATTTATCAGGTCCTGCATAACGTGGTGGACTGATTTTCCGGCTGCAAGACGATAGAACGAAAAAGCCCGGCGTCAGGCCGGGCTTTGTTTATCTTACGCAATCTCGGTGGCTGAGCTGCCGTCATCGCGAGCAAGCTCGCTCCCACATTGGATTCGGGTGTACACAAAATCTGTGTTCACACCGGTCAAGTGTGGGAGCGAGCTTGCTCCGGGCGGCGATCCGACGATGGGGCCGATCCGAATATCACTTATTTCAAGCGGCCGCCCAATCCGGGTACTTGCGCTGGTCCGGTGCCGGCGGGAAGTACTGATACAACCAGGTCTCGCTCAACGTCCGGTCATGAGTGCGGATGAACAAGCGCAGTTCCACCGGCGCCACGCTGTCGTCGGTCGGGAACCAGTCGAAGGTGATTCGATAGCCTTTGATGTCATCCAGCATCAGCACGTTGAAATCCTTGACCTGACCGTTCGACGCCGTGACCACTGGTTCGATCCCCGTGCCTTCAGGTAAGCGATCCAGCCCACCGCCGGTAAAGTCGACCGCAAAACGCCGAGCCCAGACCTTAGGATAGTGCTCACCGGGTGCCCAGCCTTCGACGAAACCGCCCATGCCCGAACGGGTGGCATTGACCCGCGCCAGCGGCGTACCCACTGGCGGCAGGGCGCTCCAGTAGAGCTTGTAGCCATAGTTCAGCGAGTCGCCGGCGGCCACCGGTTTTTTAGGGGTCCAGAAGGCCACGATGTTGTCCAGGGTTTCTCCGGTCGTGGGGATCTCCAGCAGGTCGACGGAGCCTTCTCCCCAGGCGGTGGTCGGCTCGACCCACAGGCTTGGACGCTTGCTGTACCAATCGACGGTGTCCTGATAGCTGTCGAACTCATGGTCGGTCTGCACCAGTCCAAAACCTTTTGGGTCCGTATCGGCGAAGGCGTTGAACTGGAGGGTCGCCGGGTTGTTCAGCGGACGGCAGATCCACTCGCCATTGCCACGCCACATGGCCAGCCGATCCGAATCATGGATCTGCGGGTGAAGGGTGTCGCACATGCGCCGCTCGTGGGTGCCGCAGCTGAACATGCTGGTCATCGGCGCGATACCGAGTTGTTCGATAGCGGTGCGCGCGTTGACGTAGGCGTCGATGGCCATCACTACCTGATTGGCCTGGCAGTCGATATCAAAGCGGTAGGCGCCGGTGGCGCTTGGCGAGTCGAGCAGGGCATAGACCACGAAGCGGGTGCTGTCCTTGTCCGGAGTTTCAAACCAGAACTTGGTGAAGTCCGGAAACTCTTCGCGCTTCCTGGCATAGGTATCGATTGCCAGGCCTCGGGCCGACAAACCGTACTGGCCGGTGTTATCCACAGCGCGGAAGTAGCTCGCGCCGAGGAACGACACCACGTCGTGTTTATCCAACTCCGGGGCCTTGAACAGCTTGAACCCGGCAAAGCCCAGGTCGCCCTTGAGCTGCGCGGTATCGACACTGGAATTCTGGTAATTGAACAATGACGGGTGGAAGTGCACTTCCCGCGCCTGACGGGTCTTGGGGGCGACGCTGTACATGCGCACCGGTTGCTTAAAGCCCATGCCGACGTGGAAGAACTGCACGTCGAGTTGCCCGTTCAGGTCATTCCACAGCGAATGTTTGGCGTCGTACTGAATCGCGTTGAACTGCTGCGGCGTCATGTTCGCCAGCGTTGGTGGCAACACCTGCTTGGTGTCGACATAGCCACTGCTGGCCAGTTGCTTGGCTTGCGCTTGCAACGCTTCGAAGTCGAAGGCCTCGACCTCGCCATCGGCAGTCCCGGCCCAGGCGCGCGCGGCCAACAATCCAGTGGCCGAAAGGCCGGTGTAGGCTGCGATGGCCATGGAGGCTTTGAGCAAATTCCTGCGGTGCATAGGACAACCTGTCTTGGACGATCCCGCGGCGTTCCCGGCTGCGTTACGGATCAAAAATAGAGGTTCGGACAAGCCTTCGGCCAAACGCATCGGATTTTAAACAGATGCCGAATAAGATAAAGCGTTCGAAATAACTCGAAAAATGATTAGTTTGCACTTCATGGAAAGCACCAGCAGATGACTTCAGGAGAACCCACATGCTCAGTGATTAGCTCGAGCCCGAGGACATTCACCTGTTTTTTCAATCTACGGAGCGTTTCAAATAAGCGGTTTCATTTATTTGACTAATTACTCTAAAAACTGCTCGTAAACGTTTTTTTGTTCCTACTCTTAGGCTCATGGCCGGCCTTTGCCCTTGAGGCCGGTAAACGTTCAACCGGATTCACGCAGGTGCCAGACACGGTTGAAACAGGAGCAGGGCGATGAGGTAGCTGAAGTTTCATTTCACGTGCAGAGGGACATCGTCCATGGCAAAAGCGCAAGGCATCATCGGATTTTTGGGGCTTTTCTCAGGCATGAGCATCTCACGAAGGTCGCGCCGGCTCAGTTCAGAGGAGGTGAAACTCGTCGAGCAGTATCGCGAGTTATCGGAGAACGACCGGATTGCAATGCGCTATCTGGTGGACGCGATGCGCAGTGTTTCGCGGTTTTGAAGAGAGGTTGTTTGATATCTCGCCTACAGAATGGGCGGACTGAAAACTCGGTCCACCCATTTTTTATGCGGGCTAAATTGTGGTGGTTCAGCCTGCGTTGGCTGTTATCGATGGGCGTTGCGCCAACAATAAGTCAGGCATGTCTCGCCACTTGACCCACGCTTGATCCTGCCAATGCAGCAACGGCACAGACATGCCGGCCCACTGCAACGAACTCAGACTTGGTGATACGGCTTCAGCAGACGGCTGCGAACTGCGCAATGCCGGCAGCACTTCATGGCTCAACCATTGGCGCAGGTTGCGATTTTCCGGAACGAAGTGATGAATCAGCAGGGCGTACATGCCCGACTCACTGACCATCAGTGCTTCGATGGGATTGCCGCTTTTGAGCAACCAAACGTATCGACGCTGATCAGGATCGAGCTTCAGGGTGAGTCGTTGATCCAGCGGGCGCCCCATCAGGCGACCGAGGTCCTGAACGCAGAACCAGGCCTGGTTTTCGTGCATGAAGGCGTGAAGGAAGCGGTTGTGGCGGGTGAAAACGGTCGGGGTGAAATGAGGATGGGTCATGGCCTGCCTCCCACGATAGCGAGACGGCATTTTGTTACGAAGACTTCTGGCGGATTTGGGGTGTGCTTAAGCATTTTTTCGACTCCATGTTGAAAAAGGAGCCGCCACTAATCCTTCGACAGATTGGGGTGGCGGACCGTGCGGCGTTCGAAGTCGGGACATTCTCGATCAACATGGAAGCCGAGAGGCCCGCGCCACACAGCCCACCATAAAGCGAAACCGAAAGGCAAAAAGATGCCCCAGCTCATATGGGGGCGCAGATGCGCCATGTTGATGATTTACCGGCTTCGACCCCGAGTCGCTGATTTTGCAGCGACGGGGTGAAGCCTATCTTCGAGGCGCTCGCGGCAGCAAGTCTACTCCGGCGCTACCTACTGTAGGAATGGGTGTTTTTACGGGAAGGCTTGAGCTGTAGGAATTGCCTGTTTTTGCATGAAGTGCGGAGAAGTAGCGCCGAATGCATAGTTTTTCCTATATTTTTTTCACCTTCACGAATTAAGTGCAGGTTTGCTACATGTTGATCGAATTTTCGGTTTCCAATTATCGCTCTTTCCGTGAGAAGCAAACGCTGTCCATGGCTGCTACGCCGCGCCTGAGCAAAAAGCGCAACGTATTCAAGCCGTCCGTGGATGGAGAAAAACTGCCGGATTTGCTGAAGGTGGCCGCGATTTACGGACCGAACGCGTCCGGTAAATCTTCGCTTATCCGGGCGATGGGGATCATGGGAAGTTTGCTTGCTTCAACACCCACCTCAAATGATGAACCGCTGCCGGTTTCACCGTTTCGTTTTGACCCTCAGCTTAAAGACGAACCCAGTTTTTTTGAATACAACTTCCTTCAAGGCGGGCTTCGCTATCGGTTTGTTCTGCGCATGACTTCGCAGCGGATACTCGAGGAGCAATTGGTCTCCTATCCCAAAGGAAAAGAGACGCTGCTGTATGAGCGTCATTTTGGTGATGAAGGAGAGCGCTATGTTTTTGGTTCAAGCCTTGAGGGTGGTAAAGAGGTACACAATGCCTGGCGACGCCTGACAAGCCCGAAGATGTTGTTTATTTCCCAGGCAGTTGCGAACAGCAGCGAAGAGCTGACCCAGTTGCGAGCGCCATTTAGCTGGTTTCAAACCGGTCTCCTCGTTATTGAACAAAACAACATGATGGGGTTGTCTGCTGCGTCCATCAGGTTTCTGCAGATGGCGTCGGACTATACGGGGGACTTACGAGATTTCCTGGCAGAAGTGGATATCCCGGTATCTGCTATTCAACTCAATACTGATGCGGATTCTGTTCCGAGCAGTAAAAAGCTCACGCTTAAAGAATTCTTCGCTGCGGCCCAAAAAGACAAAGTGACCTTGACGCACACGAGTCTTTTAGGAAGAGCGGAGTTTGATTTTTCAGAAGAGTCCGGCGGCACGAAAAACCTGATTGGATTCTGGCTGCCCTGGTTCATGATCAATCACGCTAATGGGAGTGGGATACTTTCTGTCGATGAGTTGGACAGCAGCCTTCACCCTGCAATAGTCGCTGACCTGATTGAGAAACATCTGGACGGCGGGTTGGATACTCAGTTGATCTTCACGACTCACGACACTCATCTGATGAACGCCAAAACACTTCGGCGCGATCAATTCTGGATCACTGAGCGCGATGCCAATGGTGCAACCAGCCTTTTTTCTGTCCACGATTTTGAAGGGCGAGAGGGAGAGGATGTTGAAAAACGCTACTTTGAAGGCCGTTACCGCGGGTTGCCTCTGATCAGGCAGAGGTGACCAGGTGCGCTCGACAAGGTTATTTGATCGAAAGGCATCACGATTCAAGCCTCAACCTGCCCGCATCACTGCGGGCAGGGCACTGTCGTTACCGACTGATTTTCCACGCATCACCCGCAGGCGCCGTGCCATGGTCATACGGTTTGCCGAGCCACATGTAAATCAGCCCCAGGCCAATGACGATGGCGGTGCTTAGCACCATCGCGTAGTTGATGTACCACGCCGCATCCGGCGTGCGTGGCCAGGCCATGTTGATGATTGCGCCAACGCCATAGACCAGCGCGCCGATGTTCACCGGCAGACCCCAGGCGCCCAGCGTGAACTTGCCGCTGGGTTTCCAGCCACGGGCACGGGCATACAGCGACGCGAGGACGATCATCTGGAACGCCAGGTAGATGCCGATGGCCGCAAAGCTGACGATGGTGGCGACCGCGTCTTGCAGGAAAAAGCCGAGGGCAATAATCAGCGCTGGGAGGACGCCAGACACGAACAGCGCGGCAACCGGAACCTGCGTTGTAGGTGAAATCTTTTTCAGCAGTGCACTGCCAATGATCATTTCATCACGAGCGTAGGAATACAGCAGACGGCTGGCCGCGGCTTGCAGGCTGATGACGCAGGAGATGAAGGAAATCATTACCACGCCCATCACCACTTTCGAACCGACCGGGCCGAAGGCGTTGTTGAGGATGGTTGTCACCGGGTCCTTGTCAGTGCCATTGATCACCGCTTGCATGTCCGGCACGGCCAGAATCAGCGCCAGGCAGGCAAACATCGCCGCGATGCCGCCGATGTATATGGTCATGCGCATCGCCACCGGAATCTGCTTGCTCGGGTTCGGGGTTTCTTCGGCCACATCGCCGCAGGCCTCGAAGCCGTAGTACAGAAACATCCCGGCCAGCGAGGCAGTCAGGAACGCCGGCAGGTAGGAGCCGTCAACGCGGATATCAAAGGTGTTGAACAGCACACTGAGCGGCTGATGGCGCTCGAACACCAGCAGGTAAACACCGACGATCACCGCGCCGACCAGTTCGCAAAGGAAGCCGAACATGGCGATACGCGCCAGTACCTGGGTGCCGCTGAGGTTGACCAGGGTGGCGAACAGGGTCAGCACCAGGGCAATGACGATGTTGGTGTTGTTGCTCGGTTCAAAACCCATCATCGCCGCCAGGTAAGGACCGGCACCGACCGCAACGGCCGCAATGGTTACGCACAGGGCGATGGAGTAGATCCAGCCGACCATCCACGCCCAGCGCTTGCCCACCAAGCGACGGGCCCACGGGTAGACGCCGCCGGAAATAGGGAATTGCGAAACCACTTCACCGAAGATCAGGCAGACCAGCAGTTGGCCGCAACCGACCAGCAAGTAGGCCCAGAACATCGGTGGGCCACCGGCGGCGAGGCACAGGCCGAACAGGGTATAAACCCCGACGACCGGGGAGAGATAAGTAAAGCCCAGGGCGAAGTTTTCCCACAGGCTCATGCTGCGATTGAAGTTTGAGGTGTAGCCCAGCTTGCGTAGCTGCTCGGCATCGCTGTCGGCGGCGATTGCAGGGAGTTCGTTGAGTGCACTCATAGCGTTGATGCTCCGGAAAATCGGCAGATTTCGGATGTCCGAAACCGTGGCTGGGCCAGTGCGGCTCAACCCGGATCGGTGGTTATTGTTTTTGAATTGCGGTGAACCCCTGGTGTGAATCGCCGAGTTCGTCCATGAGATCGAGGTGAGGCCATCGCGAGCAAGCTCGCTCCCACAGGTTCAGTGCCGTCCTTGTGGGAGCGAGCTTGCTCGCGATGCTTTTAGTGCTTGAACATCACATGCCGCACGGTGGTGTAGTCCTCCAGCCCGTACATGGACATGTCCTTACCATAGCCGGACAGTTTCTGACCGCCGTGTGGCATTTCGCTGACCAGCATGAAGTGCGTATTCACCCAGGTGCAGCCGTACTGCAAGCGTGCGGCGAGGCGGTGAGCGCGACCGACATCGGCAGTCCAGACCGACGACGCCAGGCCGTAGTCCGAATCGTTGGCCCAGCCCAGTACTTGTGCTTCATCGGTGAATTGGGTCACTGACACCACGGGCCCGAACACTTCACGGCGGACGATTTCATCGTCTTGCTGGGCGTCGGCCAACACCGTCGGTTCGAAGAAGAAGCCGTTGCCTTCCACGGCTTTGCCGCCGGTAATCAAACGGATGTGCGGCTGCGCTATGGCGCGCTCGACGAAACCGGCGACGCGGTCGCGATGCTGGGCGGTGATCAGCGGGCCCAACTCGGTGGAGGGGTCGTCCTGCAAACCGTATTTGATGCTGCTGACGGCGGCACCAAGCTTCTCGACGAACTTCTCGTAGATGCCTTCCTGCGCATAGATGCGGCAAGCGGCGGTGCAGTCCTGGCCGGCGTTGTAGAAGCCGAAGGTGCGGATGCCTTCCACAGCGGCGTCGATGTCGGCGTCGTTGAAGATGATCACCGGGGCTTTGCCGCCCAGTTCCATGTGCATGCGTTTGACGCTGTCAGCGGTGCTGGCAATGATGTTCGAACCGGTGGCGATGGAGCCGGTCAGCGACACCATGCGCACTTTCGGGTGGGTGACCAACGGGCTACCGACCGTAGGCCCACGGCCGAAGACCAGGTTGAGTACGCCAGCCGGAAAGATCTCCGACGCCAGTTCGGCCAGACGCAGCGCGGTCAACGGGGTTTGCTCCGACGGCTTGAGCACCACCGTATTACCCGCAGCCAGCGCCGGGGCGATTTTCCAGGCGACCATCATCAGCGGGTAGTTCCACGGCGCGATGGAGGCGATCACGCCGACCGGGTCGCGGCGGATCATCGAGGTGTGGCCCGGCAGGTATTCACCACCGGCCATACCGCTCATGCAACGGCTGGCGCCGGCGAAGAAACGGAACACGTCGGCAATCGCCGGGATCTCGTCGTTCAGCGCGGCACTGTAGGGTTTGCCGCAGTTGTCCGATTCCAGTTTGGCCAGCTCTTCGCCGTGAGCCTGGATGGCGTCGGCGAGTTTGAGCAACAGCAGCGAACGGTCTTTCGGTGGGGTCTGTGACCAGCTTTCAAACGCGGTATCGGCGGCGCGCACCGCGGCGTCGACCTGGGCTTTGCTGGCTTCGTTGATTTCCACGAGCACACGGCCCAGAGCGGGGTTGAACACCGGTTGGGCAGGGCCTTCACCGACTACAAGTTGGCCGTTGATCAAGAGATTGGTTTGCATAGCGATGTCCTCTTCGAAACTGTTGTTTTTCCTCTGTGGGAACCGAACCTAATGTGGGAGCGGGCTTGCTCGCGAAGGGGCCATGACATTCAATATTGATGTTGGCTGATACACCGCTTTCGCGAGCAAGCCCGCTCCCACATTTGAACCGGTTCCCACAGTGAGTAGTCGTTGTCAGTTATTTACCGCCGCTGCCCGCGACGCTTTCGCCGCCGCGAGTCAGGTAATAGGCGCCAAGGATCGGCAGCATGGTCACGAGCATCACCAACATCGCCACCACGTTGGTCACCGGCACATCACGCGGCCGGCTGAGCTGGTTGAGCAGCCACAGCGGCAAGGTGCGTTCGTGGCCAGCGGTGAAGGTGGTGACGATGATTTCGTCGAACGACAGCGCGAACGCCAACATGCCGCCGGCCAGCAACGCCGAACCAAGATTCGGCAGGACGATGTAGCGGAAGGTCTGCCAGCCGTCGGCTCCCAGATCCATCGACGCTTCGATCAAACTGTGCGAAGTACGGCGCAGGCGGGCGATGACGTTGTTGTAGACGATCACCACACAGAAGGTCGCGTGACCAACGATGATGGTGAACATCCCGGGCTCGATGCCCAGCGTCTTGAAGGTTGCCAGCAGCGCGATACCGGTGATGATCCCCGGCAGCGCGATGGGCAGAATCAGCATCAGCGAAATGCCCTGCTTGCCGAAGAAGTCACGCCGGTACAGCGCTGCCGAGGCCAGCGTCCCAAGGACCATGGCGATCAACGTGGCGATCGAGGCGATTTGCAATGAGAGCTTGATCGCTTCCAGCACGTCGGGCCGCGCGAACGCCACGCTGAGCCACTTCAGTGTGAACCCCTGGGGCGGAAAGCTGAACGCCGCGTCTTCGGTGTTGAAGGCGTACATGAAGATGATCAGGATCGGGAAATGCAGGAACACCAACCCGCCCCAGGCCGCGATGCGCAGGCCCAAAGAAGCCTGTCCTTGAGATGAAGAATCAGAGCGCATCGAAGGCCCCCAGACGTTTGACGATGGACAGGTAAATGGCGATCAGCACGATCGGCACCAACGTGAAGGCGGCGGCCATTGGCATGTTGCCGATGGCGCCTTGCTGGGCGTAAACCATGCTGCCGACGAAGTAGCCCGGTGGGCCGATCAGTTGCGGCACGATGAAGTCACCGAGGGTCAGCGAGAAAGTGAAGATCGAACCGGCCGCGATGCCCGGAATCGACAGCGGCAGAATCACTTGCATGAAGGTCTGGTGCGGCTTGGCGCCGAGGTCGGCAGACGCTTGCAGCAAGGAGGGCGGCAGGCGTTCCAGCGATGCCTGGATCGGCAGGATCATGAACGGCAGCCAGATGTAGACGAACACCATGAAACGGCCCAGGTGGGAGGTCGACAGGGTGCTGCCGCCAACACCCGGAATCCCGAGCACGAATTGCAAGACTGGCTCCAGTCCCAGGTGCTGAACGAACCACTGCGCCACGCCACCTTTGGCCAACAGCAGGGTCCAGGCGTAAGCCTTGACGATGTAACTGGCCCACATCGGCATCATTACCGCGATGTAGAAAAACGCCTTGGTGTTGCCGGTGGTGTAGCGCGCCATGTAGTAGGCAATCGGAAACGCGACGATGGCGCTGGCGATCGAGACCACGATCGCCATGCTCAAGGTGCGCAGGATGATGTCGAAGTTCGATGGGTTGAACAGTGCCGCAAAGTTCGCCAGCGTCAGCTCGGGAGTGACCGCCATGGTGAAGTCGTCGAAGGTGTAGAAACCCTGCCACAGCAACGTCAGCAGCGAGCCTAAATAGATCGCGCCGAACCAGATCAGCGGTGGCACCAGCAACATCGCGAGGTACAGGTTGGGCCGGCGATACAGCAGGTTGGAAAATCTGCGCAGCAGCGAGCTGCCGGGCGGGGTTTGGGTCATGGCCACGCTGTTCATCTCAGACCCCGCTCGCAACGGTGTCGTGCAACGGGATCATGGCCTCGCGGGCCCAGCGAGCACTGATGCGTTGCCCGGTCTGATGCTGGGCGCTGACGTCCAGCCACTGATTGTTGGCCTGGCTGATGTTCAGGGTCTGACCGTTTTCAAGTTTCATCTCGTAACGCGTGGCACTGCCTTGATACTGGATGTCGTGCAGCAGGCCACTGACTTCGATTTCATGGCTGGCCAGCGGACCCTCGGCGAAGCGCACGTGTTCCGGACGGATCGAGAACGGTTGTGGATGGCCGCTCAACTGTTTGGCCAGATCACCGCGAATCACGTTGGAGGTGCCGACGAACTCGGCAACGAAGGTGGTGCCAGGTTTCATGTACAGGTTGCGCGGGGTATCGACCTGCTCGATGCGGCCCTTGTTGAACACCGCCACACGGTCGGACATCGACAACGCTTCGGTCTGGTCGTGGGTGACGAAGATGAAGGTGATGCCGAGCTGGCGCTGGAGCTTTTTCAACTCGCCCTGCATTTGTTCGCGCAGCTTCAGATCGAGCGCGCCCAACGGCTCATCGAGCAACAGTACTCGCGGGCGATTGACCAGGGCACGGGCCAGGGCCACGCGCTGACGCTGGCCGCCGGACAGTTGCACCGGTTTACGCTCGCCGTAACCACCGAGGGCGACCATGTCGAGGGCATCGATGGCGCGCTTCAGGCGCTCGGCCTTGCCGACACCTTTGACCTTCAAACCGTAAGCGACGTTGTCGCGAACGTTCATGTGCGGGAACAGCGCGTAATCCTGAAACACGGTGTTCACGTCACGTTGATAGGGTGGCAAACCGGCGGCTTCGGCGCCGTGAATGCGGATCGAGCCTGCGCTCGGTTGTTCGAAACCGGCGATCAGCCGCAGGCAGGTGGTTTTGCCCGAGCCGGAAGGGCCGAGCATGGAAAAGAACTCGCCGTCCTGGATGTCGATGGAAACCCGGTCTACGGCTTTCACTTCACCGAACTGACGGGAAACGTTGGTGAACTGGACTGCAAGCGTCATGGTGCGGTGCTCCAAAAAGGCGCGCTTTCTATAAATCGAATCGGGTGTGCTGTGAAAAGATCGCAGCCTGCGGCAGCTCCTACAGAAGCATCCGCGATCGACGTAGGAGTTGCCGAAGGCTGCGATCTTTTGATCTTAGAAAGGCTTAGCGGCCGCCCATAATTGCGATGTAATCCTGGGTCCAGCGGCTATAAGGCACGAACTTGCCGCCTTCAGCCTGTGGCGTTTTCCAGAAGGCGATCTTGTCGAACTGGTCGAAACCGTTGGTTTTGCAGCCCTCGGCACCCAGCAATTCGCTTCCCTTGCACGCCGCCGGCACGGCTGGCAGCGAGCCGAACCACGCGGCTACGTCGCCCTGCACTTTGGGTTGCAGCGACCAGTCCATCCACTTGTAGGCGCAGTTCGGGTGTTTGGCATCGGCGTGCAACATGGTGGTGTCGGCCCAGCCCGTAACGCCTTCTTTAGGAATGGTCGAGGCCACCGGCTGCTTGTCGGATTGCAGACCGTTGACCATGTAACCCCAGGTGCTGGAAGCCGCGACGCCTTCGTTCTTGAAGTCGCTCATCTGCACGGTCGCGTCATGCCAGTAGCGGTGAACCAACGGCTGCTGAGCGCGCAGCAGGTCAAGCACGGCTTTGTACTGGGTTTCGGTCAGTTCGTAAGGGTTCTTGATGCCCAGTTCCGGCTTGATCGACTTCAGGTACAGCGCAGCGTCGGCGATATAGATCGGGCCGTCATAGGCTTGCACGCGGCCCTTGTTGGCTTTGCCGTCCGGCAGGTTTTGCGGGTCGAACACCACGCTCCAGCTGTTAGGCGCGGTCTTGAAGACGTTGGTGTTGTACATCAGCACGTTCGGGCCCCACTGATAAGGCGTGCCGTAAACCTGCTTGTTGACCACATACCACGGCCCGTCCTTGAGGCGCGGGTCGATGTTTTTCCAGTTCGGGATCAGCGCCGTATTGATCGGCTGCACACGCTTGCCGCCGATCAAGCGCAACGAGGCGTCGCCGGACGCGGTCACCAGGTCGTAACCGCCCTTGGCCATCAGGCTGACCATTTCGTCAGAGGTAGCAGCGGTTTTGACGCTGACCTTGCAGCCGGTTTCTTTCTCGAAACCGGTGACCCAGTCGTAGGCCTTATCGCTCTCGCCACGTTCGATGTAGCCGGGCCAAGCGACGATATCCAGCTGGCCTTCGCCAGCGCCAACGGCTTTCAGCGGTTCGGCCGCCTGAACACTGGCACTGGCCAGCAAGGCGGTGGTGATGGCACTGAGCAGTGCGGTCTTGTGCACGAACATGGGGTTTCCCTCTTCTTTAATTATGGTCGGGGCAGTTTTGAACGTGGTAGAGCTGGCCTTTTCGGCTCGTCGTTAGCGTAGTGCGGTTATTTCAGATCGTTGCCGTGGCGCGCCATGATGTGCCGCACCACGCTGTAGTCCTGGAGCGAATCGCTGGATAAGTCTTTGCCGTAACCCGAGCGCTTCAAGCCGCCGTGGGGCATTTCGCTGACCAGCATGAAATGGCTGTTGATCCAGGTGCAGCCGTACTGCAAGCGCGCCGCCACCTGCATCGCTTTGTCCAGGTTCTGGGTCCAGACCGACGAGGCCAGGCCGTATTCCGAGTCATTGGCCCAGTCCACCGCTTGCGCAAGTTCGTCGAAGCGGGTCACGGTGACTACCGGCCCGAACACTTCGCGCTGAACGATTTCATCGTTCTGTTTGCAGCCGGCCAGCAGGGTTGGCTGGTAGTAGAAACCGGCACCGGAATGCACCGCCGCGCCGGTCACCCGCTCGATGTGCGGCTGGCCAAGGGCGCGTTCGACAAAACTGGCCACACGGTCGCGCTGGCGAGTACTGATCAGCGGGCCGAGCTCGTTGTCGGCATCGCGTTTACCGGCGAAGCGCAGGCTGCTGACCGCCGCGCCGAGTTCGGCCACCAATTTGTCGTGAATGCCGGCCTGGGCGTAGATGCGGCAGGCGGCGGTGCAGTCCTGCCCGGCGTTGTAGTAACCGTAACTGCGCACGCCTTCGACCACCGATTGAATGTCCGCGTCGTTGCAGACGATCACCGGCGCTTTGCCGCCGAGTTCGAGGTGGGTGCGTTTCAGGGTTTTGGCGGCGGCCTGAAGGATTTTCTGCCCGGTGACGATGTCGCCGGTCAGCGAGACCATGCGCACTTTCGGGTGGCTGACCAAATGGCTGCCGACGCCTTCACCGCCGCCGCAGATGATGTTGATCACCCCGCGTGGAAGGATTTCAGCCAGTGCCGGGGCCAGCGCGAGGATCGACAGTGGCGTGTGTTCGGACGGCTTGAACACCAGCGTGTTGCCGGCGGCCAGAGCCGGGGCGATTTTCCACGCGGCCATCATGATCGGGTAGTTCCACGGCGCAATCGAGGCGACTACGCCAATCGGATCGCGGCGCACCATGCTGGTGTAACCCGGCAGGTATTCGCCGCTGAGCTGGCCGGTCTGGCAGCGCACGGCGCCAGCAAAGAAGCGGAACACATCGACCGTGGCGCTCAAGTCGTCCTGACGGGCCAGGTGCAGCGGCTTGCCGCAGTTCAGCGATTCCAGGCGGGCGAGGAGGTCGGCATGCTTTTCCACCGCATTGGCGATGTCCAACAGGATGTTCGAGCGCTGTTGCGGGGTGGTTCGCGACCAACCAGCGAAGGCGCGGTGGGCGGCGAGGATGGCGGCTTCGACTTGTTCAGTGCTGGCTTCGGCGATGTGCGTCAGCACTTCACCGGTGGCCGGATTGAGAATCGGCTCGACAAAGCCCTGGCCTGCGACTAATTCACCATCGATCAGCAATGCAGTGAACAACGGGGTTTGCGCGCCAGCCATTTTATGGGTTCTCTTTTCTTGTGTGGCCATGGTGCTCCCTGTGACTGGGGGCCCGACCGTCTTATAGATGTCCAGAGACTAGTGGTCGGGCTTGCGGACGACAAATACTAAATACTGAATGCAGCGTTCGATTAAATGGATGGCTTTCGGCCGCCGTGGGGTTGCTCACGGGCGACGGTCAGGAACGGATCGACCAGCGCCGGGCGCGCGGTGCCACGGCGCCAGGCCAGGCCGACATCGAGGGTCTGGCTGAGGTCGGCAATCGGTCGTGCTTCGATGATGTCGCCTTCCAGCGACCAGGGTCGGTAGGTCATGTCGGGTTGAATCGACACGCCAAGGCCGGCCGCCACCAGGCTTCGAACGGCTTCAGTGGAGGCCGTGCGCAACGTGATGCGCGGCTGCAAGGAGGCTGCCGACCACATGCGTTGGGCGTTGCGGTCCATTTCATCGACGTTCAATTGAATCAACGGCTCGCGGGCGACATCGGCGAGGTTGATGCTGTCGTGCTCCAGCAACGGGTGCTGGGCCGGCAGCCACAGGCGGTGCGGCGAATGGGTCAGCACCTCGGTCTGCAATGCATGGCGATCCTCAAGGTTGGAGAGGATCAGCACCCCGACATCGATTTCGCCGCTGACCAGCAAGTGCTCGATGTAGGGCCGCTCGTCCTCCATCACACGAATCTCCACGTTGGGGTAGGCGCGCTGAAAACGGGTGAGCAAATCGGCGAGGTAATAACCGGCCACCAGACTGGTCACGCCGATGATCAATTGGCCGGCGACCTGATCGGTGCTTTGTTGAAGGCTGCGTTTGGCGTTGTCGACCGTGGCCAGAATCAAGTGCGCCTGACGCAGGAATTGATGGCCCTGGTGCGTCAGGGTCATGCCCTTGGCGTGGCGATTGAACAGGCTGACGCCAATTTCCTGCTCAAGCTGCTGGATGGCCAGGGTCAAGGTGGACTGGGAGATGTACACCGCTTGTGCGGCAGCCGAGATCGAGCCGGTTTCGGCCACGGCGATGAAGTGACGGATTTGACGCAAGGTCATCATGGGGAAATTACCCGGTGGGCGGTTTTTATAGATTTGCCCGAGTGTATATCTTTTTAATCGATGCCTAGGCATGGGCTTAGTTGGGGTGGGGGGGAGAAAGGGGGGAGAGACCCGTTACTGGCTGCATCCTTGCAGCCAGTTCCGAAGGGTCGATGTTACGCATTGTTCAATGCGGCTCCCGATCAAGTCGCAGTGAGTCAGGCGCGGATATCTCGATCATATCCACAACGAGTTTGTTATCGAATTCAAACCCGGCGCCTGAAGGCCCTGTGTAGCTTCGATACTATTTCAGCGTTACATCAATCATCGGGGGAATGTAACCATAGTCATATTCGGCCACCACGAAAGTCTGCTGCCCTTTCACCTTGATGCCCACTGTCGGCGCTTCAGTGCCGCCGACCCGGAACTGCATTCCGGTGTTGCTTTCCTTTGTGGGTACGGTGTCGATGAACGAAGTCACCAGGCCGTTAGGCATCACGTAATGTGAATAGGTTTGAAATGGCTGGGAAGAGGGGTTGCCCAGCACCAGACCGGAACCGTTCAGTGGTACGTAAGGGCCGAAGAGCGAATCCGCCACGAAACCGTATACCCCGTCTGGACCGGTCACACCGTCGGCATAAGTGAATTTATGGCTGATGGTGAACAAATAGTATTTACCGTCCTGAAACAGGAAGTGTGGACGTTCGGTCTGGTCGTTGACGCCGACTGCAGTCAGCAGTGGTGGCAGCATTTCCCAGTCGTCGCCATTTTCGTCACGCGCTACGGCGATACCGACACACGCGGTTTGGAAGCGCGAGTTACCGACGTCTTCATAGCCCGGTGGTACATCGCCGATTTCCGCTTTACCGACCTTGTGCGAACCACGCTCACCGGCCACGTTGCCCTCAAACAGCATGTACAACTTGCCGTCTTTCGGATCACGGAATGGCCATGGATCACGGAAGCCCCAGTACGGGTTCTGCGCTTCGGTCTGATACATCTCGCCGTCAGCCTCAAACAGCGACAAAACCTTTTTAAAGTCCACCATCTCGACGCCATGCTCAGTGGTCACCACGCGGCCACGCACCTTGACGATCGTGGCGCCCGGAGTGACGGCGGTGTAATACAAATCCACATCGCCCTGGTCGTTCAACAGAATCGGGGAGCCAGCCCATTCACGCGTGGTTGGAGACACACCTTCCGCCATCACGCGACCACCAAACTGCCAGTCTTTACCGGTGCGGGAAAACCAGTAGTACATCTTTGCCCGACCATGACGATCGTTCCAGTCTCGGGTGATGTCGTAATTACCGTTCTCGTCGATGTACTCCGGATCATTCGGGTGGCGATCTGCCGTCAAGGTGAAAATGACCGACCAGCCATCGACGGAAGCCACGTTACCGTCCATATCGCGCAGCGGCATGGTGTCCCAGATGAACACCGTGTCGCTCAATACCGGGAAATCGGCACTGACCAAAGGCTGGGTAGTGGTCGGATCATCCGCGTGAACTTTCAGCGCGTCGGCGCGGGTCCACAAGCTGGGCTGGTGGGGAAGCTGACCAAGTTTTTCAGTGTTGCTTTTCATAGGGAGTACCTCATCCATGAATATATTTAAATGAATCTTCGTTAATGACTGTATATCCATACAGTTACTTCACTGTAAGTCAGTGAATTTTCAAGATCAAGGAAAAATTCCATTTTTTTTAATTTATGGGTTTTTTGTTGCTAGCTGATACGTTTCATCAGGTGATTTTTTGCACAAAAAAGGCCTGCCTCTCGGTAAGCCTCTGGTCGTCCGCTGTGGGGCATGATGTGGTTTTGAAGTGAAAAGATCTTTTTGGACCGTTACGAGCCCAACAGAGGGCACGCTCTGCTCGCCACAAACCAGTGCGCAATTTCTGATCTGTTTATTCTTTCCCCAAAGCCTCGGTCCGAGGCTACGTTGCCTTGCGTCGCTGCCTACAACTCCACCAGAACTCCCCGGCTTGTACGCTTTGTTGCCCAGCTCTATTGTTTCCGGGTCGCTGCTTATTCAGCGGCCGGGCCTGGAAACCCGTGAGCAAAAAGGCGCAACAGCGCGCCACATGACATACTGCGGCGCTTTTTTTGTGCTCGCAGTTCTGCGTTATGGCGGCTGTGCGTGGGAGACCTTCGGGTCTGCCGGGTACCTTTTGCCTCGGTTTTCCAGCCCGCGTACAGCTGCCACCCTTTCGCCTGGAAACGAAAACGGCAGCTCCTCAACGCAAAAGGAGCATCACCATGTTCAAAGCCACACCCAATCCCCCCGAAACCGATCCGGTCTCTCCCTACGCCTCCCTCGACTCAAAAGAACTCCACGCCGCCGCGCACCGCGCACTCGATCACTACCTGGTGCTGCCTGAAACCAAGGCATTGTTAGCCGACCGACGTCCCGGCTGCATTTTCGTCATCGCCCCCGACGTCGACAGCGAAACCCTGCTGGCCCACGCCTGCGAGACGCTCGCCTCGGCCAATGTCATGGCCAGCGACCTGGCGTTCGACCTCGAAGGCCCCAAGCGCAATACCGCGCTGGCGATTCAGCAGATGATTTCGTTGGCCGAGTTGGCGGTGAATCGGGCGCTGGATCACCTTGATCCACCGGAATAACGGATAGGAGCGCGGCTCCCGCGTAGCAGCTGTCGAGCCCGCGAGGCTGCGTTCGGCTGCGAAGCAGTCGTGAAATCATGCAACACGTTCTTTCAGGTAAACCGCGTACACAGGATTTACGAGGACTGCGTCCTCGAACGCAGCCTCGCAGGCTCGACAGCTGCTACGAACTTGTGGCTCGTCTGGTAGACCGCGTTATCGTTCATCGCGGGCAAGCCGTGCTCCTACAGGATCTACACAGGCCATCAATAACCCGGATACCCGTTTTTCATCACAGGATGAGACGCAGTGCGCAACCGCTTATAAAACGCAGCGTGCCCTCGGCTATACTCCCCTCTATTTGAACGGCCCCGAGGACTGACTGTGAAGAACTGGACGTTGCGCCAACGCATTTTGGCGAGCTTTGCGGTAATTATCGTGATCATGCTGTTGATGGTCATGGTCTCGTTCTCCAGTCTGTTGAAGATTGAGTCCGGTGAGGAAACGGTCCAGAAGGATTCCGTTCCGGGGGTGTATTACAGTTCGATGATTCGCAGCGCTTGGGTCGACGGTTACGTCCTGACCCAGCGGATCGTTGGCCTCTCTGAACATCGCGACATGACCGTCGCTGACCTGGAACTGTACAAGAGCTACGAAGCGCGTATCGAAAAGGAGATGGACAACTATCGGAAAACTATCTTCACCTCTGAGGATCAGGTCGATTTCGACGCGTTCGAGGTTCGTCATCAAACGTTCAATCAGGCGTTGAAGAAAGTCGTCGATCTGTATCAGCACAAACAATACGAACAGGCCCGCATTGCGCTGGAGCAGGAGTTGACACCCGCGTGGGTCGAGGGTCGCAAGCAGTTGAGTGTTGTGATTGATAGCAATCGTGATCGATCCAATAACGCCACCGAGGCAATCCGCAATGCGGTCACTGCGGCAAAAATCAGCATGGGCCTCTCTTTGCTCGTCGCGATTCTCGCCGCGGGCTTCTGCGGCCTGCTGCTGATGCGCGCGATCATGGCGCCGATGAACCGCATCGTGCAGATCCTCGACATCATGCGCACCGGCGATCTCAGCAGCCGTCTGAACCTGGAGCGCAAGGACGAATTCGGTGCGGTGGAAACCGGCTTCAACGACATGATGACCGAGCTGACCTCGCTGGTGTCCCAGGCTCAACGCTCCTCGGTACAGGTCACCACGTCGGTTACCGAAATCGCCGCCACCTCCAAACAACAGCAGGCGACCGCCACTGAAACTGCTGCCACCACCACCGAAATCGGCGCCACTTCGCGCGAAATCGCCGCGACCTCGCGGGACCTGGTGCGCACCATGACTGAAGTCTCCACCGCCGCCGATCAGGCCTCGGTGCTGGCCGGCTCCGGTCAGCAAGGCCTGGCGCGCATGGAAGACACCATGCACTCGGTGATGGGCGCGGCCGATCTGGTCAACGCCAAACTGGCGATCCTCAACGAGAAGGCCGGCAACATCAATCAGGTGGTGGTGACCATCGTCAAGGTCGCGGACCAGACCAACCTGCTGTCGCTGAACGCCGCCATCGAAGCGGAAAAGGCCGGTGAATACGGGCGCGGTTTTGCCGTGGTCGCCACCGAAGTGCGACGTCTGGCGGACCAGACCGCTGTCGCCACCTACGACATCGAGCAGATGGTTCGCGAGATCCAGTCGGCGGTGTCGGCCGGTGTGATGGGCATGGACAAATTCTCTGAAGAAGTACGCCGTGGCATGTCCGAAGTGCAGCAGGTCGGCGAGCAGCTGTCGCAGATCATCCATCAGGTTCAGGCGCTGGCGCCTCGGGTGTTGATGGTCAATGAGGGCATGCAGGCCCAGGCCACGGGCGCTGAACAGATCAACCATGCACTGGTGCAGTTGGGCGACGCCAGCAGCCAGACCGTCGAGTCCCTGCGTCAGGCCAGTTTTGCCATCGACGAGCTGAGTTCGGTGGCCGTAGGGCTGCGCAGCGGCGTCTCGCGATTCAAAGTCTGATGAGCGAACTGGTGGCGAAACGCAGTGCGGGCATCGCACCGAAACAGTCGTTGTTTCTGGTATTTCGCATTGGCGATGAGCGCTATGCACTGCAAGCCATTGAAGTGGTTGAGGTGCTGCCGCGCCTGCCGCTCAAACCGATTGCCAAGGCACCGTCCTGGGTCGCGGGGGTGTTTGCCTACCGTGGCGCGGTGGTGCCGGTGATCGATGTCGGCGATCTGGCGTTCGGTCTGCCGGCCAAGGCGCGCACCAGCACTCGATTGGTGTTGGTGCACTATCAGCCGGATGGCGCTACGCCGGGGCAATTGCTCGGGCTGGTTCTTGAGCAAGCCACCGACACCCTGCGTTGCAATCCGGCGGACTTCCAGCCCTATGGCCTGGATAACCGTCAGGCGCCGTATTTAGGGCCGGTGCGTGAAGACGCTCAAGGACTGTTGCAATGGGTGCGCGTCGCGGACTTGCTGGATGCGCAGGTGCGCGCGTTGCTGTTCCCGTCGCCGCCGCTGGACCTTGCGTCGGTTGAGGAGCGCCCATGAGCAGCGACCAGCGTTTTTTCGACTTCCTCAAAGAACGCATCGGCCTCGACGTGAGCTCCGTCGGCCCGGCGATCATCGAGCGCGCGGTGCGTCAGCGCACGGCGGCGCAGCAGGTGGAAACGTCGGATGAGTACTGGCAGCGCCTGCAAGGCTCGCGAGACGAACAGCAAGCGCTGATCGAAGCAGTGATCGTCCCGGAAACCTGGTTTTTCCGTTATCCAGAGTCCTTTGCAACCTTGGCCAAGCTGGCGCTCAAGCGTCTGGCCGAGATCAAGGGCATGCGTGCGCTGCGGATTCTCAGCCTGCCGTGCTCCACCGGCGAAGAGCCGTATTCGATTGCCATGGCGTTGCTCGATGGCGGGCTTGCACCGCATCAATTCAAGGTCGAAGGGTTGGACGTCAGCCCGCTGTCGGTCGAACGGGCCAAGCGTGCGCTGTACGGCAAGAACTCATTTCGTGGGCAGCAAACCGATTTCCGCGAGCGGCACTTCAGCACCGAAGGCGACGGCTATCGCGTCAGCGATCGGGTGCGCGAACAGGTGCGTTTGCAGGTAGGCAATCTGCTGGATCCGACTCTGCTGGCCAATGAGCCACCCTACGACTTCGTGTTTTGTCGCAACTTGCTGATCTATTTCGATCAACCCACCCAGAAGCAGGTTTTTGTAGTACTCAAACGCCTGACCCATGTGGAGGGTGTGCTGTTTATCGGCCCGGCCGAAGGCAGTCTGCTGGGGCGTCTGGGCATGCGTTCGATCGGTATTCCACAATCCTTCGCCTTCAGTCGTCACAGCGAGCCTGAACCCGAACCGCTGCCGGTGTTCATTGCGTCATCGTTGCCGGTGAGTTTGCCGATGCGCAGCGTTCCGCCGCCGCCGGTGCGCAGCCGACCTTTTGCCGCCGTTGCACCAGCGCCGCGCCCGAGCATTGAGACGGTGTCGAACACTGATGCCGCCGCTCTGCTGGCGAGCATTGCAACCCTGGCCAACGAAGGTAAGAGCGTAGAAGCGCGGGCTGCCTGCGAACAGTACCTGCACAGCCACGAGCCGGTGGCGCAGGTGTTTTACTGGTTGGGGTTGCTCAGCGATGTCGCTGGTAGCGTGCTGGAGGCTCAAGGTTTTTATCGCAAGGCCCTTTATTTGCAACCGCAGCATCCCGAAGCGCTGATCCACCTGGCGGTGTTGCTGGCGTCCCAGGGGGATGCGGCCGGTGCCCGTCGATTGCAGGAACGCGCGGTCCGCAGTGAGCGCGCCGCTGACAGTGAGCGTAAACGATGACCGGTTCTGTTTCGTTGAACGTGACCCATGAAGATGCCCAGGCCATCGACGACTGCTGGAACCGTATCGGTATCCACGGCGACAAGTCCTGCCCACTGCTGATCGAACACATTCACTGCCGAAATTGCGCGGTGTATTCCGCGGCGGCGACGCGTTTGCTGGATCGTTATGCGTTGCAGCAGGACGACCGTGCGCAAGCGTCTATTGCCGTCGAAACGGACGTGGTCACGCGCTCGCTGTTGATGTTTCGCCTCGGCGAAGAATGGCTCGCCCTGGCCACCCGCTGCCTGGTGGAAGTGGCGCCCTTGCAGGCGATTCATTCGTTACCGCATCAACGTTCGCGGGCCTTGCTGGGGGTGGCGAATGTGCGTGGCGCGCTGGTGGCCTGCCTGTCACTGGTGGAGTTGCTGGGGCTGGAAGCGACCACGGGTGTCGCCTCGGGCGCGCGGATCATGCCGCGCATGCTGATCATCGCCGCTCACGGCGGTCCGGTGGTGGTGCCGGTGGATGAGGTGGACGGGATTCACGCCATCGATGAGCGGGTTCTCGACGCCGCGTCTCAGTCAGGCCAGCAGGCCAGCGCCAAATACACCCGTGGCGTGTTGCAATTCAAAGGTCGCAGCCTGCGCTGGCTGGATGAAGAGCAGTTGTTGTCCGCCGTGACCCGGAGCCTGACATGACCCCTGATCAAATGCGCGACGCGTCACTGCTGGAACTCTTCAGTCTTGAAGCCGAGGCCCAGACCCAGGTGCTCAGCGCCGGGTTGCTGGCGCTGGAACGCGACCCGACTCAGGCCGATCATCTGGAAGCCTGCATGCGCGCCGCGCATTCGCTCAAGGGCGCGGCGCGGATTGTCGGGGTGGATGCCGGGGTCAGCGTTTCCCACGTGATGGAAGATTGCCTGGTCAGTGCGCAGGAAGGTCGACTTTTTCTGCGCCCCGAACACATTGATGCGCTGTTGCAAGGCACGGACTTGCTGATGCGTATCGCGACGCCGGGCAGCGCCAATGTCGGGCCGAGTGACATCGAAGCCTATGTGGCGTTGATGGGGCGTTTGCTGGATCCCTTGGCAATCGCAGCACCCGTTGTAGCGCAGCCGTCATTGCCACCCGAAGCGCCGATGGCCGAGTTGCAACTCGAGCCGCCGGCACCGCGGGTTGAGTCGTCGGACCTTGTGGCAGAACTCGAGTCGTCGCTCGCCGCATCGGTGGAGGCGTCGCGTAAAACCAAGCGCATCACCGAGGGGGGCGAGCGGGTGTTGCGGGTGACTGCCGAGCGCTTGAATAGCCTGCTCGACCTGTCGAGCAAATCGCTGGTCGAAACCCTGCGTCTCAAGCCGTACCTGGCGACAATGCAGCGCCTCAAACGGATGCAGAACAACAGCCTGCGCGCCCTGGAAAACCTCAACGTTCACCTTAAAGAGCAAACCCTGAGCCTTGAGGCCCAGGAGGCGCTTGGCGATACGCGGCGGCTGTTGGCCGAGTCGCAGCAACTGCTGGCGGAGAAAACTGCTGAGCTCGATGAGTTCGCCTGGCAGGCCAGTCAGCGTGCTCAGGTCTTGTATGACACCGCATTGGCCTGTCGCATGCGGCCGTTTGCCGATGTGCTGACCGGGCAGGCACGGATGGTGCGCGATCTGGGCCGCAGCCTGGGCAAGCAAGTGCGTCTGGAGATCGAGGGTGAAAAGACCCAGGTCGACCGCGATGTGCTGGAAAAACTCGAAGCGCCGCTGATCCATTTACTGCGTAACGCTGTGGATCACGGCGTCGAAACGCCCGAGCAACGCCTGCTGGCTGGCAAGCCCACCGAAGGGTTGATCCGCTTGCGTGCGTCCCACCAGGCCGGGTTGCTGGTGCTGGAATTGAGCGACGACGGAAATGGCGTGGACCTGGAGCAGGTACGCCGCAGCATCGTCGAACGTCAATTGTCACCGGCCGAGACCGCAGCGCAGCTGAGCGAAGAAGAGCTGCTGACGTTCCTCTTCCTGCCCGGTTTCAGCCTGCGCGACAAGGTCACCGAAGTCTCCGGACGTGGTGTTGGCCTGGATGCGGTTCAGCACATGGTCCGCCAGTTGCGCGGTGCGGTGGTGCTGGAGCAGAAAGTTGGCGAGGGCAGCCGTTTCCATCTTGAAGTGCCACTGACGCTATCGGTGGTGCGGAGTCTGGTAGTGGAAGTCGGCGAGGAGGCGTATGCCTTTCCATTGGCGCATATCGAGCGCATGTGCGATTTGGCGGCGGACGAAATCGTCCAGGTGGAAGGTCGTCAGCACTTCTGGCACGAAGGTCGACACGTTGGCCTGGTCGCGGCCAGCCAGTTGCTGAACCGCCCGGTGAGTCAGAACAGCCCGGCGACACTCAAAGTCGTGGTGATCCGCGAGCGCGATGCGGTGTACGGGGTGGCCGTCGAGCGCTTTATCGGCGAACGCACGCTGGTGGTACTGCCGCTGGATGAGCGTCTGGGCAAGATTCAGGACATTTCTGCCGGGGCCTTGCTCGACGACGGTTCAGTGGTGTTGATCGTCGACGTTGAAGACATGCTGCGTTCGGTGGACAAACTGCTCAATACCGGCCGCCTGGAACGGATCGCCCGACATAGCCAGCAGGTCGCCATTGTTGCGCGCAAACGCATTCTGGTAGTCGATGACTCACTGACGGTGCGTGAGTTGCAACGCAAGCTGCTGCTCAATCGTGGTTATGAAGTGGCCGTTGCGGTTGACGGCATGGATGGCTGGAACGCGCTGCGTGCCGAAGATTTCGATCTGCTGATTACTGACATTGATATGCCGCGCATGGACGGGATCGAACTGGTTTCGTTGTTGCGTCGTGACACCCGGCTGCAATCGCTGCCGGTGATGGTGGTGTCCTACAAGGATCGTGAAGAGGACCGTCGTCGTGGGTTGGAAGCGGGAGCCGACTACTATTTAGCCAAGGCCAGCTTTCATGACGATGCTTTGCTCGATGCAGTGGCTGAGCTCATAGGAGGAGCGCGTGCATGAAGATTGCTATCGTCAACGATATGCCCATGGCCGTGGAGGCCCTGCGTCGAGCCTTGGCGTTCGAGCCGGCGCATGAGGTGATCTGGGTCGCCAGCAACGGGGCCGAGGCGGTGCAACGTTGCGCCGAACTGACCCCGGACCTGATCCTGATGGACCTGATCATGCCGATCATGGATGGCGTCGAAGCGACCCGCCGGATCATGGCCGAGACCCCTTGCGCCATCGTTATCGTCACGGTGGATCGGCAGCAAAATGTCCATAGGGTGTTCGAGGCCATGGGCCACGGCGCGCTGGATGTGGTCGATACCCCGGCCCTCGGTGCGGGTGACCCGAAGGACGCCGCAGCGCCGCTGCTGCGCAAGATCATGAATATCGGCTGGCTGATCGGCGAGCGCGGTAACCGCGTACGCTCAGCACCGCCCCATTTGCGCAGCTCTGGGCAACGCCAGAGCCTGGTGGCCATCGGTTCTTCTGCCGGTGGGCCAGCGGCGCTGGAAGTCTTGCTCAAGGCCCTGCCGCACGATTTTGCACCGGCTATCGTGCTGGTTCAGCACGTCGACCAGGTGTTCGCGACGGGTATGGCTGAATGGCTCAGCAGCGCTAGTGGCCTGAAAGTCCGCCTGGCCGAGGAAGGTGAGCCGCCGCAAAGCGGGACGGTTTTGCTGGCGGGCACCAACCACCATATTCGGTTGTTGAAGAACGGTACGCTGGCCTACACCGCCGAGCCGGTCAACGAGATCTACCGACCCTCGATCGACGTATTTTTCGAAAGCGTGGCTACTTACTGGAACGGTGATGCAGTGGGTGTGCTGCTGACCGGTATGGGGCGCGATGGCGCCCAGGGACTTAAATTGATGCGCCAGCAGGGCTACCTGACCATTGCTCAGGATCAGCGCAGCAGTGCGGTATACGGCATGCCGAAAGCGGCCGCTGCCATCGACGCCGCTGTGGAAATTCGCCCGCTGGACAAGATAGCACCACGATTGCTGGAGATCTTTGCAAAATGACTCATCATTGCAGCTGTTCTGGCCTGATTCAGGTGATCGCAAATGGATGATTTACAGCTCGACGACTTTAAAAACGATGAATACGCCGCGATGGTGCTGCTGGTCGACGACCAGGCCATGATCGGTGAAGCCGTGCGCCGCGGGCTGGCGAACGAAGAGAACATCGACTTCCATTTTTGCGCCGATCCGCACCAGGCCATCGCCCAGGCGATTCGCATCAAGCCAACGGTGATTCTGCAGGATCTGGTCATGCCCGGTCTGGACGGCCTGTCGCTGGTGCGCGAATACCGCAACCACCCGGCGACCAAAAACATTCCGATCATCGTGCTCTCGACCAAGGAAGACCCACTGATCAAGAGCGCGGCGTTTGCCGCGGGGGCCAACGATTACCTGGTCAAACTGCCAGACAACATCGAACTGGTGGCGCGCATTCGTTACCACTCGCGCTCCTACACCACCCTGATCCAGCGCGACGCGGCCTACCGGGCGTTGCGGGTCAGTCAGCAGCAATTGCTCGACACCAACCTGGTGCTCCAACGACTGATGAACTCCGACGGCCTGACCGGCCTGTCTAACCGCCGCCATTTCGATGAATACCTCGAGCTGGAATGGCGCCGGGCCTTGCGTGATCAGGCACAGCTGTCGCTGTTGATGATCGATGTCGACCACTTCAAGTTGTACAACGACAACTTCGGCCACCTGGAAGGCGACGAAGCCCTGCGCAAAGTCGCCACGGCGATCCGTGATGCCAGCAGCCGGCCTTCCGATCTGCCGGCGCGTTATGGTGGTGAAGAGTTCGTGCTGATATTGCCCAATACCTCGCCGGGCGGGGCGCGTCTGGTCGCGGAAAAACTCCGACAGACTGTGGCTGGAATGAAAATTCCGCATGTTTTTCCGGCCGAAGGTGCGAGCCTGACCATCAGCATCGGCCTCTCGACCATGACCCCGCAGCCAAGCAGTGATTACCGTCAATTGATCTCGGCAGCGGACAAGGGGTTGTACCTGGCGAAGAACAATGGGCGCAATCAGGTGGGGATTGAGTAGCAACCCACCGCCTCACGTATAGTTGGGGCGTGCGCATTGATGGTTGAAGAAATAGCTGACAAGCTTGTTTTTTATGGAATAAAAATAAACCTGTCAGCTATTCGTTTGTTTTAAGGGATCTGCGCCCGGAATCGCCGCCCAATCACTTCCACCCAAACGCAGACGTCTCGTAGTGGGATGGCAAATACTCGAGTGAGGTCGTGCAGCATGTTGCCAAGCGAAAGGCTGGCAGTTGTACGCGAACAATCACTGATCAAAAGGTTTTCATGGTGGAATATAGAATGTTACTTCACTGTTATTGGTGTTAGGCCCGTCAGGCATGCTCGATGAAAAAGCAATAGACTCGTGGTTCAGGCATCTGTGGCGAGCAGCTTCATGATAGAAATAATTTACTCAAAATCCTCCTTTGGCATATGACAATCCGGACATAGCCAACTGTCAGGGATATCTTTCCAATACGTACCTGGTGGTATTCCATTTTCAGGATCACCTGCCGTAGGGTCATATTCATAGCCGCAGACAGTGCAGTTCATTACCTTTTCTTCGGTTGGCATGATTTAAATCCTGTTGGTTTATTAGAGTGCTACTGTAGCAATTAACCCGGTCGCCCCTAGAAAAAAACCTATTAGTGCACCTCTTCCAGGTAGTTCCTTTAACATTGCATATATAACAATAGGCTCTAAAATAAGCAGGAGCGTCAAAGAAGCGACTGTCACCACCCAGATATTTCCGGTGGCTTGATATCCAAGCCAATATGCAAAAACCAGACTTATGCCGGCAATGCTAATAAGTAGCATGGGCTTGAGAAACATTAATGGGGTTTCCATTGGTCGGCCCTCAAGTTTTGAGGCATATACTTCGCTGTAGATCGTGAGTATTTCGCCGAAGATCATAAGTGTCAGAGCGGCGGCCATATAATAGTGGTTTTTCATTTCCGACCCTTAGCCAGTGCTGATAAAATCGCATCTACTACAGTGTCCCCGAGTTCATTGTCGTCAAGCAGGAAGTGAGGCCCGTCGTGATCAAATAGGAAAGTGTTCTGGTAGGTGCTTCCTTCGAGTTTAACTATGCTGTGAAGTACGTTTTCAGCCTTGCTTAAATTCGAGGTGTGGGTGTTTTTAAGTATTTTTATCGCATTTCCAAAGTGAGTTGCTTCATCTGCTATTAAATTTTTAATCCATGTGTTGAAGGCTGGGTGCCCAAACTCGCTATAAAACGTATCTTTTTTGTATGTCTTAACTGAAACATACTCGTCATAGGCGAACATGAGTAGTAGATTGAATTCGCTGGTAAATATCTCTTCCAGTTCCTCGAAGTTTCCAGTTCTTGTCTTTAACTTGTCAATCAGTTCCTCTTCACTTGAGCCGAATAAAAGACGATTAAGCTCAAAGAAACCATCGGCATGATTTCTCTCATCTGCAAACCAGAAATCTAAATATTGAACGAAGTATGACGAAAACTTCCCTCTTTGAGGGTGTAGGTGATGGTAAAGATTGACGGAATCATATTCTGAAACCAAATCCGCCATGAAAAAATCACGATACTTAAGATCGATTCCTGGGTTTACCCATCCGCTGCCAGATATCTCATTGAAAAGAGCTCGGGAACTCCAATGCCTTTTGGCTAGAAACGGTTGATTCATTTGTTTTATTCCTAATAAGCTAAATTGTCATTCGTTGAATTTTTTTACGATAGCTGGAATGATCATGCTTTTAATTTCTTGCTTGGATATAGGAAAGTCGGGTGTGTTATGATCCAGCACGAATGTGCCCGAATAGCTTTCTTTTTCAAAGTCTATATCGAAGATCTCTTCAAGGATTGAAGGGATCTCGTTTATTCGATCGGGGAATAATTCCTTGGCTTTCTGCACAAATGAGAAGAAGTGCATGATTTCATCTTTCTTTGCCTTTCTGATCCATGTCGATAGTTGTTGAGAGTCGAACTGGTCGTACTTGGCTATACTACGATGATAAACATGTGTGGTGATTATCTCGTCATAAGCCAACATGATGAGTAGCTTGAATGCATCATTGGCGATTGGGCTGATTATGCTGAAATCAGGCTTTCTTATTTCAGCTTCCAGTGTAACTTGATCGAGCGGTATGCCTGTGTAGGATGAATAGATCAGGGCAAAGCCGTAAGCGTGGTCAATTTCGTCCCTGAGCCATGGATTTAATACCTCTACCAGTATTGGGAAGTGGTCTGTATATTGGGTTTCTAGATACCAATATAGGCGCCGAGCATCGTACTCTGTAATTATTGAGTCAAACAATATTTCCTTCCATTCGGTGCGCTCGGCATTGCTGAGTTCAATAAGAGGAAATCTAAAATTTTCCAGAATTACTGCGGCATTTGGGGTCGAACGAGTTCCGGATTTATTGTTAATGCTTGTTGTGTCATTCATGATTCTGGCACTCCATTGTCTTTTAGTTTAGCGCTGAGAAAGTATCCGAAAATTCTGAAATAATAAGGTGTCGTCAGGCAAGCCTGGTCGCCAATCAGTTTCCTGCGTAACTATAGGTTGCCAGTACCGCTCCGCAAAGTCGTAAATATACTGCCAGTCGAGACTTTCGGATTCTAGTACGCCAGACTCGGGGTGCTGCTCAGCCCACTTCATTCCAGCAACTATACTTGAGACAACTTGCAAGCTTGTGGCGCTATTGTGCTTCGCCATTTTTCTTGCCTTGCCTATTGAAAGGTTAGATCCGAGCCAGAATGACTTATATTTTCTGCTGATCAGAAAAACACCAAGCTCATCGATACCTGAAGCTATATCGTCTTTCAACACTTCCTTGGAGGCTATTCGGTTTTCACTTCCGTCATTAAGCAGTTGCATTGACTCTACCGCTTGATCGCAAGGGTGATAAGCGTAATAAACAGTCGGGCGATATTTTGGGTTGTCGGGGTCGCCTAAAGTCAAGTACTCCGCAATTGAAAGCGATTCATTGTGCGTCAATAAGTAAGCAGAAAACTCTAAATAGTTAGGCGACCAACTTTTTACTATGACCTCTCGCCCTTGCTCGGTCAATTCCAGTGAGTAGCCGTTAATTTTAGCTCCATGGGGTACTGTCTCTTCGTGGGATCCCCATCCCATCTCTGCTGGCTGCAAGCACTCGGTGATAAGCCCGTCCACAGACCACGTGCACATAAAATTATGGGCTTCACGAGTTCTTGAAGTAACTTGAGTGTCTCGCTCTGATATCTGTATGACTTGCAGTCCAAGCTTCTCAGATAACTCAGCCCACTCGATCTGTACCGTTGGTCGATCATATATTCCATTAATGGTTGCCATTTCAAGCAATGCTTTCTTGAGCAGTATGGAGATGAAGCCGGGATTTGCGCCATGTGCAACAAGTGCCGTTGTTGTCGCCGTCTGAGCTTGTGCGTATTCTTTCAATCCTTCCCGTAGGTAGTGATTGCTAGTAAGGCTGTGACCTTTCTGATTGTTATACTCCCAAGGTTCTATACAGGTATCTAGATAAAGTGTCTTGAATCGTTGAGCAAGACTTATCAAAGCTGTACTTGACACGGATACCGCCAAGTTCAAAAGAAAACTACTGCTGCTTAGTAATGGCGACAAAACTTCGATAAAATTATCATCAGTTATTAGTTTTTTATTTAAAGTGGCTGAAAATTCTTTCGCGATGTCCTGCCGGGCCTTATCCGTTTCTTTGTCGAAGATAATTATATTTGCATTGTAATTTTCGACTAATAGCGGAAGTAGTGCCTGGGCAATGCTGCCAAAGCCTACAATTATTATATTGTTGATGAGTTTCATTGTAGTCCTTTAATTATAGGGGGCGGTAATGAGGCTGAGTCTCCGTTGGTTTGTAAAGCCGATTTTCCGTAATTAAAGTTGTGGCGTGTGCAGGCACTAGCCTTAAGCTATTCACTTAGAGTGATATTGCGATTTTTTAGTCAGGTGTTATTTGCCTGCTCTGGATATTTTGTGTCACATATTTATAGAAATAAACGAGGCATTGCGCAATTACTAACTTAGTAGGAATGGTCCGCTTTTTTTGAAGTTATTTCCTACAGGCTTATCGATGTATTTGTCTGGCCGCGGATAAGTTTTCTGAGGACGTCGTAGATGTGTCCGAATCGGGATTCCTGTACTGCCTCGCTCTGAAAGGCTTCAGTCCATGGCATGCGCTCGTGGACATGATCAGACTGAGCTCGGTGATTTCGATGATTGGCCGCCAGGCGGGCTGCCGTGACAGCGTGATTACGTTATACTCGCCGGCTTTCAAAAGTTCGCCAACGAGTGCTGCCCGCCATGGAAATCAACCCGATCCTTAACAGTATCAAGGACCTGTCCGAGCGCTCCGAAACTATTCGGGGGTATCTTTGACTACGATCAAAAGCATGAGCGTCTGACTGAAGTCAATCGCGAGCTTGAAGATCCGAATGTCTGGAACAACCCTGAGTACGCGCAGAATCTAGGCCGCGAGCGTTCCTTGCTGGCCCAGATCGTCGAAACCCTCGATGAGATGTCCAGCGGTCTGGCCGATGCCAAGGACCTGCTGTTGATGTCTGCCGAGGAAGAAGACCAGGCTGCCGTCGACGACGTCGCCCTGGAAGTGGAGCGCCTGCGCGAAGCCCTCGAGAAGCTTGAGTTCCGCCGTATGTTCAGCGGCGAGATGGACGCCAACAACGCCTACCTGGACATCCAGGCGGGCTCCGGCGGTACCGAAGCCCAGGACTGGGCCAACATCCTGTTGCGCATGTACCTGCGCTGGGCGGATAAGCGCGGTTTCGACGCGACCATCATGGAACTCTCCGCCGGTGAAGTCGCCGGGATCAAGGGCGCCACCCTGCACATCAAGGGCGAATACGCCTTTGGCTGGCTGCGTACCGAGATCGGCGTGCACCGTCTGGTGCGCAAGAGCCCGTACGACTCCGGTAACCGTCGTCACACCTCGTTCTCGGCCGTGTTCGTGTCGCCGGAAATCGATGACAACATCGAAATCGACATCAACCCGTCGGACCTGCGCATCGACACCTACCGCTCCTCGGGTGCCGGCGGTCAGCACGTAAACACCACCGACTCGGCCGTACGTATCACCCACGTACCGACCAACACCGTGGTCTGCTGTCAGAACGAACGTTCCCAGCATGCGAACAAAGACACCGCGATGAAAATGTTGCGGGCGCGCTTGTACGAGCAGGAAGTGCAGAAACGCAATGCCGCCTCCCAGGCCCTGGAAGACACCAAGTCGGACATCGGCTGGGGTCACCAGATTCGCTCGTACGTGCTCGACCAGTCGCGAATCAAGGATTTGCGTACTAACGTCGAACGCAGCGACTGCGACAAGGTGCTCGACGGCGACATCGACGAATACCTGGTGGCGAGCCTGAAACAAGGCCTGTAAACCGCCAGTCAAGACCTTAAGTCCCCTGCCATCGGCGGGGGCAACGAACCTGTGATGGAAAATTTAAAGACATGAGCGACCTAGAACTCGATCCGCAAGCCCTGCAACAGGAAGAAAACTCCCTGATCGCCCTGCGCAAGGAAAAGCTTGCTGCCGAGCGCGCCAAGGGCCAGGCCTTCCCCAACGACTTCCGCCGCGACGCCTACTGCGAAGACTTGCAGAAACAGTACGCGGACAAGACTAAGGAAGAGCTGGCAGACGCTGCGATCCCGGTCAAGGTTGCCGGTCGTCTCATGCTCAACCGTGGCTCGTTCATGGTGATCCAGGACATGTCCGGGCGCATTCAGGTTTACGTCAACCGTAAAACCCTGTCTGAAGAAACCCTGGCTGCGGTCAAGACCTGGGACTTGGGCGATATCATCGCTGCCGAAGGCACCCTGGCCCGTTCCGGCAAAGGCGACCTGTACGTTGAAATGATCAACGTACGTCTGCTGACCAAATCCCTGCGCCCACTGCCGGACAAGCACCACGGCCTGTCCGACACCGAGCAGCGCTACCGCCAGCGTTACGTTGACCTGATCGTCAACGAGGACGTGCGTCAGACGTTCCGCGTGCGCTCGCAAGTGATCGCACACATCCGCAGCTTCCTGATGAAGCGTGACTTCCTGGAAGTCGAAACGCCGATGCTGCAAACCATTCCGGGTGGTGCTGCGGCCAAGCCGTTCGAGACTCACCACAATGCGCTGGACATGGAAATGTTCCTGCGCATTGCGCCGGAGCTGTACCTCAAGCGGCTTGTTGTTGGCGGTTTTGAGAAAGTCTTCGAGATCAACCGTAACTTCCGTAACGAAGGCGTTTCGACTCGTCACAACCCTGAATTCACCATGTTGGAGTTCTACCAGGCTTACGCCGACTACGAAGACAACATGGACCTGACCGAAGAACTGTTCCGCGAGCTGGCGCAGCTGGTTCTGGGCAGCACCGATGTGCCGTACGGCGACAAGGTGTTCCACTTCGGCGAACCGTTCGTGCGTCTGTCGGTGTTCGACTCGATCCTCAAGTACAACCCGGATCTGACCGCTGCCGACCTGCAGGACATCGACAAGGCCCGTGCCATCGCCAAGAAGGCCGGCGCCAAGGTGCTCGGCTTCGAAGGTCTGGGCAAACTGCAGGTGATGATTTTCGAAGAACTGGTCGAGCACAAGCTGGAACAGCCGCACTTCATTACCCAGTATCCGTTCGAAGTGTCGCCGCTGGCCCGTCGTAACGACGAGAACCCGAACGTCACCGACCGTTTCGAGCTGTTCATTGGTGGCCGCGAAATCGCCAACGCCTACTCCGAGTTGAACGACGCGGAAGACCAGGCCGAGCGCTTCATGGCTCAGGTGGCCGACAAGGACGCCGGCGACGACGAAGCCATGCACTACGACGCCGACTTCGTTCGCGCACTGGAGTACGGCATGCCGCCGACCGCTGGTGAAGGTATCGGTATCGACCGTCTGGTGATGCTGCTCACCAACTCGCCATCGATCCGTGATGTGATCCTGTTCCCGCATATGCGGCCGCAAGCGTAAATGCTCCAATTAAAAAGCCGCCTATAACAGGCGGCTTTTTATTGCCTGTCTGGTACAAACGTATCAATTGGTTACTTTTGACGTTAGAGAGGAATATCTGTCGTGAATCGTGCAATGGCTCAAGAAGGAGCAGCTGGCATCGCCACTGCGGTCGCTGAAAGTGTTCAGTACCAAGGTCGCAAAGCCAGTCGACAGGGAAGTGAGCAGCGTCGACAGGAAATTCTCGATGCCGCGATGCGCATCGTCGTACGCGATGGTGTCCGTGCGGTACGTCACCGTGCAGTAGCCGCCGAAGCCGGTGTGCCATTGTCGGCGACCACTTACTATTTCAAGGATATCGATGACCTGCTCACCGATACTTTCGCTCAACACGTCGAACGCAGTGCCGCCTTCATGGCCAGGTTGTGGTCCAACAACGAAGGCCTGTTGCGCGAGATGGTCGTTAGCGGCGATGGCAGCCCTGAGTGCCGCTCAAAGTTGGCTGACGACATTGCACGGCTGATGGCTGACTATGTTCACCGGCAATTGATCAACCGCCGCGAGCACTTGATGGCCGAGCAGGCCTTCCGCCAGGAAGCCTTGCTCAATCCGCGTCTGGCACTGTTGGTGCGCTCGCATCAGCAAATTCTCCTGCAGGGTACCTGCCAGCTTTTCCAGGTATTGGGTTCCCGAGAACCACAGCAGGATGCCAAAGTGTTGACGGCGATTATCGGCCGCATGGAATATCAGGGTCTGCTCAACGACGCAGAGCCGCTGGCCGAAGAAGAGATGCTCGGCATCCTGACGCGGTACATGCATCTGGTGCTGGCGTCGGTGTAACGAGCAAGCCCGCTCCCACATTGAACGGTTTTAAACAGGAGCACCAGGTGGACGAATACCAGCAGACGATACGCACCTTGTCCGATCGCATAGTGCTGGCGCAGACGCCGATTCGGGTACTGGATGCGGTCAAGTGGGACGACAACATCCGCAAGGGTTTCCTCAAGGCCAAGGGCAAGGAAATGCCGGCCGTGGACCGCGACTACTACCTCAATCGGCCGCTGTCCTTCGATTCCAGCAAAGTGAAGCTGGAGTTCCAGAACATCGAGCGCGATATCACCCGTCAGCTCGGTCAGTTCAACCCGGTCGGGCAGATCATGCGGCGCATGTGCAAGGAATACCGCATGGTGGTGCGGATGCTTGAAGCACGCGGTACCGAAGATTTCGGGTTGATCTCACAAGAGCTTTACGGTGCAGCCTCCGATGCGTTCCACGCTGGCGACCCGACCCTGGCCGACCTCGGCTTGATGATGTCCGACTACCTGAACAACATCGATGGCCGGGGCGACCTCAAGGACGAGCCGAAGATTCTCACTGCCAAAGAGGCGGTGCATTTGCTGCAAACCCGCTTGAACAAGGTCTTTGGCGAAACCGAGGAAACCATTCGGGTGTTCGAGTCCGACGGCATCGTCGCGGATGCGGCGGCCGGTGCCGACTACATCAAGATCCGCGCTGACGCGATGTTCAATGACCGTGACGTGCGCGCCCTGGAAGTCCATGAAGGGCTGGTGCACGTCGGCACTACCCTCAACGGTCTGAACCAGCCGATCTGCACCTTCCTGTCCAAAGGTCCACCGTCCTCGACCGTGACCCAGGAAGGCCTGGCGATTTTGATGGAAATCATCACCTTCGCCTCTTATCCGAGTCGCTTGCGCAAACTGACCAACCGTACCCGTGCAATTCACATGGTCGAGGAGGGCGCGGACTTCTTGCAGATCTTCGAATTCTTTCGCGCGCAAGGCTTCGAGATGGCCGAAAGTTATGGCAACGCCAGCCGGGTTTTCCGTGGTTCGGTGCCAAATGGTCTGCCATTTACCAAAGACTTGTCCTACCTCAAGGGCTTTATCATGGTTTACAACTACATTCAGTTGGCCGTGCGTAAAGGCAAGCTTGAGCAGATCCCTTTGCTGTTTTGTGGCAAAACCACTCTGGAAGACATGCGAACCCTGCGTCAATTGGTGGATGAAGGTCTGGTGGCACCGCCCAAATACTTGCCGGCACAGTTTCGTGACATGAACGCCTTGTCGGCCTGGATGTGCTTCTCCAACTTCCTCAACCACCTGAGCCTGGACCGGATCGAAGCGGATTACTCAAACATTTTGTAGGGATCACCCCCCATCCGTAGGAGCAAGGCTTGCCCGCGATGAACGATGACGCGGTTTACCTGAAGACACGCGGTGTCTCCATCGCGGGCAAGCCTTGCTCCTACAGGGGGGAGCCGCTCCCATCTTTTTTGCGGGGGTTTCAACGGATGAGAATCCTCGGCATGTTTTGCCTTCTCCTGACCCTCGGCGGTTGCAGCTCCTTGCTGTTCTTCCCCGATCCCGGTCTGCCGTTTACCCCGGAGAAAGCCGGGCTTGAGTACCGCGACATCACCCTGACCACCGCCGATGGCCTGAAACTCAACGGCTGGTGGCTGCCGGCCAAGAAAGGCGTGGCGGTCAAGGGCACGGTGCTGTATTTGCACGGCAATGGCGGAAATCTCGCCGGACATCTGGGCGCCACTTGGTGGCTGCCGAAGCAGGGTTATCAGGTGCTGCTGGTGGACTATCGCGGTTATGGCCTGTCGCAGGGTAAACCCAGCCTGCCGGCGATCTATCAGGACATCGACGCTGCATTCAAATGGCTGGACCAGGCGCCTGAGGTTCAGGGCAAACCGTTGATCGTCCTTGGCCAGAGCCTTGGCGGTGCGCTGGCCGTACATTATCTGGTTGAACACCCCGAACGTCAGCGTCAGCTCAAGGCGCTGGTCCTCGACGGCGTGCCGGCCAGTTACCGGGATGTCGGGCGGTACGCGCTGAGTACGTCGTGGATGACCTGGCCGTTTCAGGTGCCGTTGTCCTGGCTGGTACCGGACGCCGACAGCGCGATCAACGCCATGCCACAGCTCAATGGCGTGCCGAAACTGATCTACCAGAGCATCGACGATCCGCTAGTGCCTCTTTCCAATGGCATCCGACTGTATCAAGCTGCGCCCCCGCCCAGGGTCCTGCAACTGACCCGAGGCGGGCACGTGCAGACTTTCGGCGTCCCGACCTGGCGCACCGTCATGCTGCGCTTTCTCGATGACCCGCAGCATTTCAACGGTCTGCGCCGCCTGGGCGAAACGCCCAATTACCCTGCACCCCAGAATTCAGAAGTTGAACCCCCAGAGAGTCCGCAATGAGTGAAGAACGTAACGCCATCCCGCTGATCATCACCGGTATCTGCAGCATCCTCGGCACCGTCGGGGCCCTGTGGTTCTACGGTTACCTGCACTTCGCCAAACCGGAAGATGCGCTGCTGCTCAACGACTTCACCATGCTCAAGACCGTACCGGGCGAAGACTACAAAGTTTCCTTGGACCCGGCCCCGCAAGTCGCACAATGCATAGATGGGGTGCTGGTGCTGTTCGACACTGAACAGAAAGGCCTGACCGGTGTGCTGGTCAACGCTCAGAAAAAAGCCGTGCGCTGCATGGGTCAGGAAACGCCGCAGCTCGAACAATAAACACTGCCGAAGGCTGCGATCTGATCATACCGGCCCCAAAGATCGCAGCCTGCGGCAGCTCCTACACAAGTCCCGTTGCGATCGGTTGATGTTCAAAATGCAAAAGCCGATCCCCCGTAGGAGCTGCCGAAGGCTGCGATCCGTTGATTTCCAAAAAAGCAAAAGCCCCGTCTGATCAGATCAGGTGGGGCTTTTACGTTACAGGCTGTCTCAATGTTTTTGCTTGCCGCTCTGGGCCGATAAATCATGCAAGTGGCGCCGTGATAACTCGAGAAAACGCGGTGTCGGGCCGACGTCTTCGTAGAGCGGGTCACCTTCCTCGTCAGTGGCAACCACGTGCTGTCCCTTGACGTAAGGGAAGCTCGCTTCGAGCTCTTCCAGCGCCGCTCCGATCAGTTCGCCCAGCAGTTCTTCGGGGTGGCGTTTGGGGTACATCTCGGTAATCGCCGCCAGCCGCGCCGCGGCTTCGACGTCCAGGTGAATGGTGTAGCCGGTCTTGGTCAAACGGCCTTTGGCGGTTTCTTCCCAATGTTGGGCTAGCTCACGGATTTTCATAATGACCTCAATAAGCACCTGCTCGTGGCAGGATGTGATGAGTGTCCGGCCGTGGCCGGTGGCAAGCCTTTGTACGGCTTACCTTTGAGACTAGCCTTTACCTTCAAGGTTTAAAGTCGATTCGTCGACTGCTTGTAAGAAGCCGCTGCGGGCGGCACTCTTGAAGTCGACTGCCATTCGCTGGAGAACTGCTGATGACTGATATCGATGCACGCTTGCGCGAGGATGTTCACCTGTTGGGTGAGTTGTTAGGCAACACTATTCGTGAACAGTACGGGGATGGCTTTCTCGACAAGATCGAGTTGATCCGCAAAGGTGCCAAGGCTGACCGACGTGGTTCGACGGACGCTGAACTGCGTGCCAGCCTCAATCAGTTGAGCGAAGACGAACTGCTGCCGGTGGCGCGGGCGTTCAACCAGTTCCTCAACCTGGCGAACATCGCCGAGCAATATCAGCTGATTCATCGCCGCGAAGAGTCCCAGCCAGCGCCGTTCGAGGCGCGGGTGCTGCCCGAGCTGCTTGCCCGTCTGCGTGCTGAAGGGCATGGCAGCGACGCGCTGGCGCGGCAACTGGGGCGGCTGGAGATCGAACTGGTGCTCACCGCGCACCCGACTGAAGTCGCCCGCCGGACCTTGATCCAGAAGTACGACGCCATCGCCGCGCAACTGGCGGCGCAGGATCACCGCGACCTGACCAGCGCCGAACGCGAGCAGATCCAGCAGCGCCTGCAACGATTGATCGCCGAAGCCTGGCACACCGAAGAAATCCGCCGCACCCGACCAACGCCGGTCGATGAAGCCAAGTGGGGCTTTGCGGTAATCGAGCATTCGCTGTGGCAGGCGATTCCCAACTACCTGCGCAAGGCCGACCAGGCCTTGCACGCCGCTACCGGTCTGCGTTTGCCGCTGGAGGCGGCGCCGATTCGCTTCGCCTCGTGGATGGGCGGCGACCGTGACGGCAACCCGAACGTGACCGCTGCGGTTACCCGTGAAGTCTTGCTGCTGGCTCGCTGGATGGCGGCCGACCTTTACCTGCGCGATGTCGATCATCTGGCTGCCGACTTGTCGATGCAGCAGGCCAGCGCTGCGTTGCAAGCCAAGGCCGGGGATAGCGCCGAGCCCTACCGCGCGGTGCTCAAACAACTGCGCGAACGCCTGCGTGCGACTCGCAACTGGGCGCAGGCGTCCTTGACGGCGACCACGCCAGCATCGGTTGATGTGTTGCAAAACAACCGCGAGCTGCTTGATCCGCTGGAGCTTTGCTATCAGTCGCTGCATGAATGCGGCATGGGCGTGATCGCTGACGGCCCGCTGCTCGATTGCCTGCGTCGGGCGGTGACCTTCGGCCTGTTCCTGGTGCGGCTGGATGTGCGTCAGGACTCGTCGCGGCATTCGGCGGCGATGACTGAAATCACCGATTATCTGGGCCTCGGTCGCTACGAAGACTGGGACGAGGAAGCGCGTATTCGCTTCCTGATGGGCGAGTTGAACAATCGTCGTCCGCTGTTGCCGGCGTATTTCAAACCCTCGGCCGATACCGCCGAAGTCCTGGCGACCTGTCGCGAGATTGCCGCAGCGCCGGGGGCGTCGCTGGGCTCTTATGTGATCTCCATGGCCGGCGCCGCTTCGGACGTGCTCGCCGTGCAGCTGCTGCTTAAAGAAGCCGGCGTGCTGCGGCCGATGCGCGTAGTGCCGCTGTTCGAAACCCTCGCCGACCTGGACAACGCTGGGCCGGTGATCGAGAAACTGTTGCTGCTGCCGGGTTACCGTTCACGGTTGCAGGGCCCGCAGGAAGTGATGATCGGTTATTCCGACTCGGCCAAGGATGCCGGCACCACGGCGGCGGCCTGGGCTCAGTATCGGGCACAGGAGCGCTTGGTGGATATCTGCCGCGAGCAGCAAGTCGAACTGCTGTTGTTCCATGGTCGCGGTGGCACCGTGGGCCGTGGCGGCGGCCCGGCGCATGCGGCGATTCTGTCGCAGCCACCGGGGTCGGTGGCCGGACGTTTCCGCACTACCGAGCAGGGGGAAATGATTCGGTTCAAATTCGGTCTGCCGGACATCGCCGAGCAAAACCTCAACCTGTACCTGGCTGCGGTGCTGGAAGCAACGTTATTGCCGCCTCCGCCGCCGGAACCCGCGTGGCGCGGCTTGATGGACGAATTGGCGGCTGATGGCGTCAGCGCTTATCGCGCGGTGGTGCGGGAGAATCCACAGTTCGTCGAGTATTTCCGTCAATCCACTCCCGAGCAGGAACTGGGACGCTTGCCGCTGGGCAGCCGTCCGGCCAAGCGTCGTGCCGGCGGGATCGAAAGCCTGCGGGCGATTCCGTGGATCTTCGGCTGGACCCAAACCCGTTTGATGCTGCCGGCCTGGCTCGGCTGGGAAGCGGCGTTGAGCAACGCCTTGGCGCGTGGTGAGGGTGAGTTGCTGGGGCAGATGCGGGAGCAATGGCCGTTCTTCCGCACGCGTATCGACATGCTGGAGATGGTGCTGGCCAAGGCCGACGCGGACATCGCGCAATCCTACGATGAGCGATTGGTTACGCCTGATTTGTTACCTTTGGGTGTGCATTTACGCGACCTATTGTCGCAGGCGTGTTCGGTAGTCCTTGGCCTGACCGGTCAGTCGCAGCTACTGGCCCATAGCCCTGACACCCTGGAGTTCATTCGTTTGCGTAACACCTACCTTGACCCGCTACATCTATTGCAGGCCGAACTGTTGGCCCGCTCGCGACAGCAGGAAGTGGCACAGGGCAGCCCGGTGGAACAGGCCTTGCTGGTGTCTGTGGCGGGGATTGCCGCCGGTTTGCGAAATACCGGCTAAGGTCTTTTGCGGGGTATCGCAGGCAGCTTTACTGCGACAAGCGACCGGTCCTCAGAGGCCGGTCGCGGTTGTCTGGCGACACTTTGTTATGGGGTTGCGACTTGGATCACCTTGTCGCCAGGGCGTAACAGGCGCGGGTTCCTCCGACTTTCGGCGGCTTGTGTGGTCAGGGCCTGCTGTGTATCTTGATCAGCCTTTGGCCGTTTGGGCGGCCCACGACCCTATTTTTAAGATTGGCCCCATGCGGCGAATCCGATCGTTTATTAATAAAAAATTGAGGAGCACATCGATGCGCGTCATTCTGCTGGGAGCTCCCGGGGCCGGTAAAGGTACTCAGGCTAAGTTCATCACTGAAAAATTCGCTATTCCACAGATCTCCACCGGCGACATGCTACGTGCTGCGGTCAAGGCTGGCACCGAACTGGGCCTGATCGCCAAGAGCGTCATGGACAGCGGCGGTCTGGTATCCGATGACCTGATCATCAATCTGGTCAAGGAACGCATCAGCCAGGCTGATTGCGCCAACGGTTTCCTGTTTGACGGCTTCCCGCGCACCATTCCCCAGGCCGAAGCGCTGGTGAAGGCTGGTGTCGAGCTGGATTACGTGGTTGAAATCGCCGTCGATGACGAAGAAATCGTTCAACGTATCGCCGGTCGTCGTGTACACGAAGCCAGCGGCCGCGTTTACCACACCGTCTACAACCCGCCGAAACTCGCGGGCAAGGACGACATCACTGGCGAAGCGCTGGTGCAGCGTAAAGACGACACTGAAGAAACCGTGCGTCATCGTCTGTCGGTCTACCATTCCCAGACCAAGCCACTGGTGAATTTCTACCAGCAGCTGTCGGCAGCTCTTGGCAAGCCGAAGTACAGCCACATCGCAGGCGTTGGTTCGGTTGAAGCGATCACCGGCAAGGTGCTTGAAGCGCTGAGCTGAGAAAGCTGATTTGCTTTACGTTCAACGGCCCGCTTGCGGGCCGTTGTTGTTTATACTGGCGCACTTTTATCTACCTCTCTGACGGAAACATCGATGAGCACCTTGCTGGCCCTGGACACCGCGACTGAAGCTTGCTCCGTTGCCTTGCTGCATGACGGCAAGGTCACGAGCCATTACGAGGTGATCCCGCGCCTGCATGCGCAGAAGTTGCTGCCGATGATCCAGCAATTGCTGGCTGATGCGGGTACCACCTTGCAAGCTGTCGACGCGATTGCCTTTGGTCGCGGTCCGGGGGCGTTTACCGGCGTACGAATAGCCATTGGTGTGGTTCAGGGCCTGGCGTTTGCCCTGGAGCGTCCGGTGTTGCCGGTGTCCAACCTCGCGGTGCTGGCGCAGCGCGCATTGCGTGAGCACGGTGCACGCCAGGTCGCGGCGGCCATCGATGCGCGGATGGATGAAGTCTATTGGGGTTGCTACCGCGAAACTGCCGGCGAAATGCGTCTGGTGGGGGCTGAAGCGGTGTTGCCGCCGGAAGTTGCAGCACTGCCGGCAGATGCTACGGGCGACTGGTTCGGCGCGGGCACCGGTTGGGGCTATGGCGAGCGAATCGCGGTTAAGCTGACCGGTCAGGATGCTGGCATGTTGCCTCACGCCGAAGACTTGCTGACCCTGGCCCGTTTCGCCTGGGAACGCGGCGAAGGCATCCCGGCGGACGATGCACAGCCGGTTTACCTGCGCGACAAAGTGGCGACCCCAAAAGCCCGTTAGGCCGCGATACCGGGTTGTCCCATTCGCGAGCAAGCCCGCTCCCACAGGTACGATGGCGCCCTTGTGGGAGCGGGCTTGCTCGCGAATGCGATCTGCGCAACGCTGCCAATCGTCAGTTTCTACACCGCGCCTTTAAACCTTTTCCGGTTTATGTGCTCTAGTTATCACTTGGGAGTTTGCGAACACGGGTAAGTGCCGCTAAATTGCCATCATCGATAACGAGCATGTACTTATGCGCATAGACGGCTTTCCCTCTCAGTCCTACCCCATCAAGCGCAAGCCTCGCAAAGGCAATGTGTCGGTGGACGAGTCCCTTGAGGATATCGATGGCGAGCTGGAGATTCCTTCTGAAGAGCAACTGGCTGCCCGCGCCGCCAAGGCTTCTGCGCAACGTCTGAGCAATCTTCCCGCCCGTCAGCAGGACATGATCTACCACCGCGCCATGAGCAAAAGCGTGGCAATGGCCCTGGCCAGCTACCTGAGCACCGCTGCTTTCGTCGATTGGGATATGGAAGTGCTGGGTCTCGACCTGCACATCTGATGCGGCTGCCTTACTACCTCGGTTGCCCGTCCTGGAGCGAAAACGCCTGGCGCGAGTACCTGTATCCGCAAAACGCCCGTCCCAACGAATTTCTCGGTCTGTACTCGCAGGTGTTCAACGCCGTTGAAGGCAACACCACGTTCTACGCGCGTCCTGCGCAGGCGACGGTAGAGCGCTGGGCGCAGACGATGCCGGAACACTTTCGCTTTACCGCCAAATTCCCCGGCGACATCAGCCACGGCGGTGACCTGCGCGAGCAACTGAGCGCCGCCGAAACCTTCGTGCAATTGCTCAGCCCGCTCGGCGAACGGGTTTCACCGCTCTGGTTGCAGCTGTCGACAGCGTTTACCCCGCAACGGTTGGCCGAGCTGGCCGGGTTCATCGATGGGCTACAGCGGCCCTTGGCCGTTGAAGTGCGGCATCGGGATTTCTTCGCCAAAGGCGATGCCGAACGCAGGCTCAATCGCCTGTTGCTGGATCGCGGCGTGGAGCGCATTTGCCTTGATCCACGGGCGCTGTTCAGTTGCACGTCGAGCGAGCCCTCGGTGCTCCATGCGCAAGCGAAAAAGCCCAAGGTGCCACCGCGTCCGGCGGCCTTCACCCAGTTCCCGCAAGTGCGCTTCATCGGCCATCCGGTGCTTGAAGCCAACGATTCGTTCTTGTCGCCGTGGGTCGAGAAAATCGCCCAATGGATCGAAGAGGGCCGTACGCCTTACATCTTCCTGCACACCGCCGACAACCTGCTGGCCGCCGCCCTGGCGCAGCGCTTTCATACTCGGTTGATAACGCGTTTGCCTGGCTTGCCGGCCCTGCCTGAGCTATACAGAGAGCCCGCCGCCGAGCAGCTTGGGTTGCTCTGACGACGGGTTTTTCCCTTCTACAGGAGTGAGCCAATGGATGCGCAAACCCTTAAAGCCCAAGCGTTCAAGGCCTTGCACGAAGGTGCGGGAGCTTTTGTGATTCCCAATCCATGGGACGCAGGTTCGGCAAAAATGCTCGCCAGTCTGGGTTACCAGGCGCTGGCGACCACCAGTGCCGGTTATGCTTTTTCGCTGGGCCGCCCGGACGGCGCGGTGAAGCTCGAAGAGACGCTGATCAACGTTCGGGCAATTGTCGCTGCGACCGATCTGCCGGTGGCGGTTGATCTGGAAAACGGCTTCGCCGACAGCCCGCAGGAGTCCGCCGAGAGCCTGCTGCGCGCCGCCACTGCCGGTGCGGTAGGTGGCTCGATCGAAGACGCCACCGGCCGCGAAGACGCTCCGATCTATTGCTTTGAACACGCCGTCGCGCGGATTGAAGCGGCCGTCGCGGTAGCGCGCAGTTTGCCGTTTCCGTTCACCCTGACCGCACGTGCCGAGAATTACCTGCACGGCAATCCGGATCTGGCCGACACCATTCGCCGTTTGCAGGCCTTTGCCGAGGCGGGCGCCGATGTGCTTTATGCGCCGGGCCTGCGCAGCGCTGAAGAGATACTGGCGGTGGTCCGTGCGGTGGCGCCGAAACCGGTCAATGTGTTGATGTCCGGTGGCCTCAAGCTGAGCGTGGCGCAGCTCAGTGAAATGGGCGTCAAACGGATCAGCGTCGGCTCGGCCATGGCCCGTGCCGCCTACGGAGCGTTTTATCAGGCGGCGCAGGAAATTCAGGAGCAAGGAACCTTCGACTTCGCCGACCGCGCGCTGCCGTTCGGGCAGATCAATCAAATGTTCAAAGGCTGACTCACAGGGAGTTGTCGTGCGGTTTCTGAAAGTGCTGTGGGTGGTGATGCTGGTGCTGGGCGGGTTGCTGGTGGGTGTCTGGCGCGGCTGGCTGCCGTTGCCAGCGGCCTGGAACCCTTGGGCGCCGCTGGATGTCCGGGCCACGCCGAACCTGCTGACACGCTTCAAATTGATGAGGCTGCGCGATAACCCGCAACTCTGCGACCAGGTGCTCAGCGGTGCCGGGTTGAAGTTCACTCGCCAGGCCGACAGCAACCCGGACATTGATTGCCCGTTGCACAACACCTTGCGCGTGCAAGGCGGCGAGGTGGCGCTGAGCAGCAGCTTCCTCGCCAGTTGTCCGTTGGCGGTGGCCTTTGTGCTGTTCGAGCGGCACGCCTTGCAGCCGGCCGCACAGGCCACTTATGGGCAGGCGGTGGCGCGGGTCGATCATCTCGGCAGTTTTGCCTGCCGCAATATGTACAACCGCGAAAACGGTTCGCGCAGTCAGCATGCGACGGCCGATGCACTGGATATCGCCGGCTTTCGCCTGGCGGACGGGCGCAGTATCAGCGTGCTGCGGGACTGGCCGAAGGACAACGACGATGCACGCTTTCTGAGCAAGGTTCGTGATAGCGCGTGTGACATGTTCAGCGTGGTGTTGAGCCCGGACTACAACGCCGCCCATCGCAACCATTTTCATCTGGATGTCGGGCCGTGGTGGGTTTGTCGCTGAAGTTTTAAGCGGCGATGCGCAGGTTTTGCAGGACGATCGGGCGAGCCCAGCCGGTATCGAAATTGAATTGTTTCTGTTGCTCGACCAGCTCTGCGTGCGGGTAGGGGGTTGCCGGCTTGTCCAGCAGATCGAGTTCGAACTCGGCAATCGGCAGGTGCAATGGACGCGGTTGCGGTGCCGGGCCTGGTGCAGGCAGTGGCTGACCGGCAGCCAGGACGATCGGGCGGACCCAAGCGCTTTCAAAGTCTTGTTGTTTCTGTTGCGCGACGATTTCTTCTGGTGGGAACGGCGGAGCCGGTTTGTCGGCCAGGTCCATTTCGAACTCGGCTATCGGCAGGAACAGCGGCTCCGGCGGGCGGACCTCGGTGTCCTTCACGTCACAGGCGCGCTGCGTGACGATGTGTTCGAGCAGCTCAGCGCCAGCGGTCGGTTCGACGGAGCCATCGACAGCAACGGGTTTGTAACTGCCAGGAGCGGGTGCAGCATCGCCCAAATGATCGGCCAGCGCCTGGGCAAAAAAATCCTGCCACAGGTGACTGACGCCGCTCAGTGCTTGGGAATTACGCAGGCCATAATCGCCGTGACGCGAAATGTAGCCTACTGATGTGCGTTGAATGTCTGACATTTCTCTCGGTCGACGCTCAGCTCTGGCAAAATGCTCGATAGTTTTGTTATCGGCCGTTTTTGCCGATCATTAATTTTTTGAGTGTGTTTTCTGATGAGTGAGCAACCCGCGGCCAGCCGCATCAAAGTCCAGGCCCTGGCCGAGGCGTTTCAGGCTCGCGCCGAGCACTGGGCCGAGCGATTGAACCTGCCGTTGTTGCTGGACGATGCCGAGTTTGCACTGCAAGTGGGTGAGCACGGTTTGCAGTTGCAACAGCTCGGCCCGGACGCGCCGGGACCGGTGCGGGTGGACTTCGTCGAAGGGGGCGCGGCCCATCGCCGGTTATATGGCGGCGGCAGCGGTCAGATGATCGCCAAGGCTGTTGGTGTCGCTCAAGGTGTGCGGCCGAAGGTGCTCGATGCCACGGCAGGACTGGGCAAGGATGGTTTCGTACTGGCAAGCCTGGGCTGCGAAATGAGCCTGATCGAGCGTCAGCCGTTGATTGGTGCATTGCTGGAGGATGGTCTGGCCCGCGCGGCGGAAGATTTTGAGGTGGCACCGATTGTTGCGCGGATGACGTTGCTCAAGGGCAACTCGATCGAGTTGATGCGCAATTGGGAAGGTGAACCGCCGCAGGTGATCTACCTCGACCCGATGTTCCCGCACCGTGAAAAAACTGCGTTGGTGAAGAAGGAAATGCGCCTGTTTCGCCCGTTGGTAGGCGATGACCCGGACGCGCCGGCACTGCTTCAAGCTGCACTCGCCCTGGCCAGCCACCGGGTGGTGGTCAAACGCCCGCGCAAGGCACCGTGCATCGAAGGGCCGAAGCCGAGCCATGCGCTGGATGGCAAGTCCAGCCGTTACGACATCTACCCCAAGAAAGCGCTCAAGCCTTAAGACCGCGTCGCCTCCATCGCGAGCAAGCTCGCTCCCACAATGGATCGGTGCTGACCACAAATCCTGTGACCAACCGAAAACCCTGTGGGAGCGAGCTTGCTCGCGATAGCGTCAGCCCAGACGCTAAATATGTCTCAGAGGGTTTGCGGCCGATACGCCCGCATAAACAACCCCACCACTTCTTGCACATGAGCCTCGGCCGCATCGCCGGTCAAGGGTTCGCCGCATCCGTAGAGCAAGCGAAAGTTCGCCGCGCCTTTAAGCAGGCAGAAGAAGTGCTCGGCGGCATTGTGCGGCTTGTCGATGCTCAAGGCGCCGATCTGATCGATCTTCGTCAGCAAGCGTTCCATGCCCTGCAACATCCGCTGGGGACCTGCTTCGAAGAAGATCAGCGAGAGTTTCGGGTCCTGACTCCCCAGCGTCATGATCAGGCGATGCAGGTTCACCGATTCATCGCTGTTGATCAGCAGATGAAAGCCCCGGGCGATGTTCAGCAGCACGTTCTCGACCGGCATGCCGTCGGGCAGTTCGAAGAGCAGCGTGGGCAATTGCGCTTCGCATTTGGCCACCACGGCGGCGGAGAACAGCGTCTCCTTGTCGTTGAAGTGACTGTAAACGGTCAGCTTCGACACACCGGCTTCAGCCGCCACCGCATCCATGCTGGTGCTCGCGTAACCATTGCTCAGAAAAAGACGTTTTGCCGCCTCAAGAATCGCCCCGCGCTTGGCGAGATCCTTCGGGCGGCCGGGGCCGTTGGGTGCAGAAAGATTGTTGGACATTCTTCGCTTTAATACTGGACTGGTGAGTTTGCTATTAATAACATACTGGTCAGTATAATTATTCCAGGCACCATTAGCTAAAGGTCGTTCACCATGTTCCGCTATGCCTTGCCCCTCGCCTTGCCGGTCAGTCTGGCGTTTTTGTTGTCTGCATGCGGTCACGAAGAGCCGGCGCAAGTTACCGTGCGGCCGGCCATGGTGGTTCAGCCAGAGCCTTCGGCGCAGGCGATGGACAGTTATCCCGGCGAAGTTCGCGCGCGTTACGAGCCAGACCTGGCCTTCCGTATCGGCGGCAAAGTCAGCCGACGACTGGTCGAGGAAGGTGAACGGGTCAAGGCGAATCAGCCGCTGGCAGAGCTCGATCCTCAGGACGTACGCCTGCAACTGGAAGCAACTCGCGCTCAGGTTGCCGCCGCCGAGGCCAACCTGAATCTGGTGCGTGCCGAGCGTGATCGCTACAAGACCCTGATGGAACGTCAGATGGTCAGCCGCTCGCAGTACGACAATTCTGAAAACCTCTACCGCTCTGGTGAAGCGCGGCTCAAGCAGATCAAGGCCGAGTTCGACGTTGCCAGCAACCAGGCCAGCTACGCCGTGCTGCGTGCCCCGCGAGACGGCGTCGTGGCCAAGCGCTCCGTGGAAGTCGGGCAAGTGGTGGCTGCCGGGCAAACGGTCTTCACCCTGGCCACCGACGGCGAGCGCGAAGTGTTGATCAGCCTGCCGGAGCAAAGCTTCGGCCGATTCAAGATCGGCCAGCCCGTCACCGTTGAACTGTGGACCCAGCAAGGTCAGCGATTCGCCGGCAGCATTCGCGAACTGTCGCCGGCCGCCGATCCGAAGTCGCGCACCTTTGCCGCACGCATCACCTTTACCGCGGGCAAGGTTCCGGCCGAGCTTGGCCAGAGCGCCCGGGTATTCATTCAAACCGCTGACGTGGTGCCGCTGTCGGTGCCGCTCTCGGCGCTCACCGCAGAAAACGGTGCGACGTACGTCTGGGTCGTAGGCGCCAACAACACCCTGAAAAAAGCCTCGGTTCGCGTAGGCGCATTCGGTGAGAAAACCGTTCCGGTGCTTGAAGGCCTGAGTCCCAGCGACTGGGTGGTGGCGGCCGGTGTTCACGTGCTCCACGAGGGCCAGCAAGTGCGGCCGGTGGATCGCTCCAACCGCGTGGTCAATCTGGCGGTCAAGGAGTAATTCCCGATGCGTTTCAACCTTTCCGAATGGGCGCTGCATAACCGCCAGATCGTACTGTTCCTGATGATTTTGCTGGCGGTCGTCGGCACGTTGTCCTACACCAAACTGGGCCAGAGCGAAGACCCGCCGTTCACCTTCAAGGCCATGGTGATCAAGACCAATTGGCCGGGTGCAACGGCTCAGGAGGTCTCGCGGCAGGTCACCGAGCGTATCGAAAAGAAGCTGATGGAAACCGGCGAGTACGAGCGGATTGTCTCGTTCTCTCGCCCAGGCGAATCCCAGGTGACTTTCATGGCCCGGGACTCGATGCATTCGGCGCAGATCCCCGAACTCTGGTATCAGGTGCGCAAGAAGATCAGCGACATCCGCCAGACCTTGCCACCGGGTATCCAGGGACCGTTCTTCAACGATGAATTCGGCACCACCTTCGGCAATATCTACGCGCTGACGGGTGAAGGTTTCGACTACGCGGTACTCAAGGACTACGCCGACCGCGTCCAGATCCAGCTGCAGCGGGTCAAGGATGTGGGCAAGGTCGACTTGCTCGGGCTCCAGGACGAGAAGATCTGGATTGAGCTCTCCAACGTTAAACTCGCCACCCTGGGCTTGCCGTTAGTCGCTGTGCAGCAAGCGCTGGAAGAGCAGAACGCGGTGTCCAACGCCGGGTTCTTCGAAACCACCAGTGAGCGTTTGCAGCTACGGGTGACGGGCAATTTCCAGACCGTAGACGAGATCAGGAATTTTCCGATCCGCGTCGGCGACCGGACCTTCCGAATCGCCGATGTGGCTGACGTGCGTCGTGGTTTCAACGATCCACCGGCGCCGCGCATGCGCTTCATGGGCGAGGACGCTATCGGTCTTGCCGTGGCGATGAAGGATGGCGGCGACATTCTGGTGCTCGGTAAAGCGCTGGAACAGGAGTTCGAGCGTATCCAGAACAACCTGCCGGCCGGCATGCAACTGCGCAAGGTCTCCGACCAGCCCGCAGCAGTGAAAACCAGCGTCGGCGAGTTCGTCCAGGTGTTGGTAGAAGCGCTGGCGATTGTCTTGCTGGTGAGCTTTTTCTCCCTCGGTGTGCGCACCGGCATGGTGGTCGCGTTGGCGATCCCGCTGGTGCTGGCGATGACGTTTGCCTGCATGTATTACCTCGGAATCGGTCTGCACAAAATCTCTCTTGGCGCCTTGGTGCTGGCCTTGGGATTGCTGGTGGACGACGCGATCATCGCCGTGGAAATGATGGCGATCAAAATGGAGCAGGGCTATGACCGGCTCAAGGCTGCCAGCTTTGCCTGGACCAGCACCGCGTTCCCGATGCTCACCGGTACGTTGATCACCGCGGCCGGCTTCCTGCCGATTGCCACCGCGCAATCCGGTACCGGCGAATACACTCGCTCGATCTTCCAGGTCGTGACCATCGCGTTGCTGGCTTCATGGGTTGCAGCCGTGGTGTTTGTGCCTTATCTGGGTGAAAAGCTGCTGCCGGATCTGGCGAAAATTCACGCCGCCAAACACGGTGCTGGTCAGCCTGACCCTTACGGTACGCCGTTCTATCAGCGCGTGCGGCGTCTGGTGGAGTGGTGCGTGCGCAGGCGCAAAACTGTCATTGCGCTGACCATCGTACTGTTCGTGGCCTCGGTGGTGCTGTTCCGTTTTGTGCCGCAGCAGTTCTTCCCCGCCTCCGGGCGACTGGAACTGATGGTCGATCTGAAACTGGCCGAAGGCGCCTCGTTGAGCAATACCAACGAGGAGGTCAAACGGCTGGAAGCGATGCTCAAGGAGCACGCGGGCATCGACAACTATGTTGCCTACGTTGGCACCGGTTCGCCGCGTTTCTACCTGCCGCTGGACCAGCAATTGCCGGCGGCGAGCTTCGCGCAATTTGTGGTCCTGGCGAAAACCATCGAGGAGCGTGAAAGCCTGCGCAGCTGGCTGATCGAAACCCTCAACGAGCAGTTTCCGGCCTTGCGCTCGCGGGTCACGCGTCTGGAAAACGGTCCACCAGTGGGGTATCCGGTGCAGTTCCGGGTGACCGGTGAACACATTGAAGAGGTCCGTGCCCTGGCACGTAAAGTCGCGGCCAAGGTGCGTGAGAACCCACATGTGGTCAATGTGCACCTGGACTGGGAAGAGCCAAGCAAGGTCGTGTACCTGAACGTCGATCAGGACCGCGCGCGGGCCTTGGGCGTGAGCACGGCAAACCTGTCGAAGTTTTTGCAAAGCTCGCTGACAGGCTCCAGCGTCAGCCAGTACCGTGAAGACAACCAGTTGATCGAGATCCTCTTGCGCGGCACCTTGCACGAACGCACCGAACTGTCGTTGCTGTCGAGTCTGGCGGTGCCGACCGACAACGGTAGAAGCGTTGCACTGTCGCAGGTGGCGACCCTGGAGTATGGCTTTGAAGAAGGCATCATCTGGCACCGCAACCGCTTGCCGAACGTGACGATTCGCGCCGATATCTATGGCAAGGAGCAACCGGCGACCCTGGTCCAGCAGATCCTTCCGACGCTTGCGCCGATTCGCGCCGAACTGCCTGACGGCTACTTGCTGGACGTCGGCGGCACGGTGGAAGACTCGACCCGTGGCCAGGACTCGGTGAATGCCGGCGTGCCGTTGTTCATTGTCGTCGTACTGACCTTGCTGATGCTGCAACTGCGCAGTTTCTCACGCATTGCTATGGTGTTTCTGACCGCGCCGTTGGGATTGATCGGCGTCACCTTGTTCCTGATGGTGTTCCGTCAGCCGTTCGGTTTCGTGGCCATGCTCGGGACCATCGCGCTGTCGGGGATGATCATGCGTAACTCGGTGATCCTGGTGGACCAGATCGAACAGGACATCCGCGCCGGGCTCAAACCCTGGCAAGCGATCATCGAAGCCACGGTGCGGCGTTTCCGGCCTATTGTGCTGACCGCACTGGCCGCCGTGCTGGCGATGATTCCACTGTCGCGCAGCGTGTTCTTCGGGCCGATGGCGGTGGCGATCATGGGCGGGCTGATCGTCGCGACGGCGCTGACCTTGCTGTTCCTGCCGGCGTTGTATGCGGCGTGGTTCAGGGTCAAGAAAGAACCGGTCTGATCCCGGAACTGTATTGACCCCGGAACCGTAGGAGCTGCCGAAGGCTGCGATCTTTTGATGTTTGAAGATCAACAGATCGCAGCCTTCGGCAGCTCCTACGGCTGTCTCAATTTTTTGAAATATTGAGACAGGGCTGTTTATGTGCTGTACTCCTGACTCAGTTTCACGAGTTTTTGAGACAGCGATGATAAAAGCTCCTCCGCCCATAAGCCCTGATCTTTTCGACATGCTCGGGCAATCGCCTCACAAGGAAAAGCTGGTCGACTATCTGGCACTGCTCAAGCCGCTGGACGATCAGGGGCGCTATCTGCCGTTCGACGATCTGCGTTTTCGCTGGCCGCCAGGTCTTGATACGAACTTGTGCTGGGCCTTGGTGAAAAAGGCTCGTGTGGCGCAGTACGTGCGCTTGTTGCCGCTAGGCGAGCCGAGCCAATGGGGTCAGTTCATTCTTACACCGCTGGCACAGAAAACCCTCTCGACGGTTGATCGTCAGGCAACGACCGCCGTGTTGGAATACATGACTCATCATATCGGTGAGACGGCGCACTTCAGTTATTTGCTTAATGACCTGATCGAAGACGAAGCCATCAGCAGCAGCCAGCTTGAGGGCGCAGCGACCACCACGCTGGTGGCCAAGGACATGCTCAAGCGCAATCGCCTGCCGCGTACTCCGGATGAGCGGATGGTCATCGGTAACTACAAAATGATGATCTTTGCCTGGGAAAAACGTCACGAGCCATTGAGTGTCGAATTGATCCAGCAGCTTCATCGCGTCGGCGTCGAAGGCATTGATGACTCGCTGTATTCGCCGGGACTTTTTCGCAGCAATGATCAGGTGGTGGTGCAGGATGGCGAAGGCCATACCGTTCATACACCACCGCCAGCCGAGGGCATCAGCGCTCGGCTCAATGGACTGGCGACCTGGATCAACCAGCCCCACGACGACCCTCTGCGCGTTGATTATGTGCACCCGTTGATCAAAGCCATCGCCCTGCATTTTGCCCTGGGCTACGAGCATCCGTTTCGCGATGGCAATGGCCGGGTGGCGCGGGCGTTGTTTTACTGGTTCATGTTCAAGAATGACTACTCGGCATTTCGCTACATCGCGATCAGCATTCTGCTGCGCAATGCGCCGGTGAAGTACGGTCGGTCTTATGTGCATACCGAGAATGACGGACTGGACCTGACATATTTCGTTGATTACCAGTGTTCGGTGATTCTGCGTGCCGTGACCGGGTTCACGGCGGCTTATCAAAAGAGCCTGGTTTATGCCGAAGGTTTTGATCGTTGGCTGGAGGAATCCGGGCTTTTCAAGCAGTTGACCGAGAAGCAGCGCACGCTGTTTCAGATCGCCAAGAGCGGCATGGCCAAGGAGTTCACCGCGGTCAATGTGAAGGACAACCTGAACTGCTCCTACAACACGGCTGCCACGACCTTGAACGGTTTGGTCGAGTTGAAGCTGTTCGAGAAGAAAAAGATGGGACGCGAGTGGGTGTTCTTTTTACGATCCCAGAGTGCAGACCTGTAGGAGCAAAGCTTGCTCGCGATATAGCCACCTCGGTCTGACTGATTGACCGAGTTGAAGCCATCGCGAGCAAGCTTTGCTCCTACGGGAACAGTATTTTAGAGCAAGCCGAAGACTTTCTTCGCCAGGCTGGTCGCCGCTGCCGCCGGGTTGGCGCGGATGCCTTCTTCCTTCTGGGCGATCATCTTGAACAGGCCGTCCAGGGCCTTTTCCGTCACGTAGCCTTCAACGTTGGCAGTCTTGGCATCAAGCACGCCGAAGGTTGCCGCCTGCCCGGCGAACGAGTTGTACTGCTTGGCCAGGCCTACCTGGTCGGTGGCTTGTTTGACGATCGGGAGGAACTTGGCGCGGATTTGTTCGCGGCTGGTCTTGTTCAGGTACTGGGTGGCCGAATCCTTGCCGCCGGTGAGGATGCCCTTGGCATCGGTCACGGTCATCTTTTTCACCGCATCCACCAGCAGGGCCTGAGCCTGCGGCATGGCCGCCTCTGCCGCCTTGTTCATACTGGTTTCCAGTTGATCGACCTGGGCCCCCATGCCGAACTGTTTCATCTTGCTGGCGACCTTGCCCAGATTGCCTGGCAGTTCGATCTTCACTTCAGGGTTGTTGCTGAAACCGCCCGGTTTGCCGAGCGTGGTGACGGCCGCTACGGCCCCCTGGGCCAGCGCGTCCTTGAGGCCGCCCGAGGCCTCTCCCTGGGAAAGGCTGCCCAGAGACAGGGCCAGCGCGTTGGCGGAGATCAGCAGGCCTGCGCACAGGCCGGCAAAGCGAAGGGTAGGGCGGAGCATGGCAGTTTCCTTGTGCAAAAAATGTAATTAGCGGACCGCAGACGGTCTTGAGCAATTTAGTCGACCTGCAGCGCAGGCACGGGTTGATCCGCCGCATCTTCACTGCGATGCAGCGCCACCTGACGGATCGACAAACGAATTTCCGCCGGCAACACGCGCTTGGCCGCGCCCTCGGCCAGTTCGCCGAGCAGTTCGTGATGGCTCAGCTTGCCGGCTTCGTCGCGACGCAAGACGTCGAGGTTCAGCAGGGTCTGGATGAAATGGCGGAACAGGCTCTTGTCGAAGAATTCCGGAGCGTTCAGGCCATGCAGAATCGACAGGCGCTGGGCCATGACCGTGCACAGGTCTTCCAGCTCTTCGGCGCTGAGGGTGTTCTGGCCGCTGTTGAGCAGCAAGGAAATGGCCATGTAGAAGCGCTGCAAGGTCTGCGCGATGCTCTTGGACAGCAAGGTCAGCAGCACAAAATGCCGGGAGCTTGGTGCCGGGCGCAGGTACACGTTGTTCTCGAAACGCAGCAGGCCCTGTTCGACAAAGGCTTCGAGCCATTGATCGATCACCGCATCCAGTTCGTCCATCGACCAGCGGATGAACAACTCCGATTGCAGGTACGGATACAGCGCACGGGTGTAGCGCAGGATCTGTTCGCGGCTCATGCGCGACGCGCTCTGGAAGAAGCTCGCGAGCAGTGCCGGCAAGGCGAAAATGTGCAGCACGTTGTTGCGGTAGTAGGTCATCAGGACGGCGTTTTGCTCGTCCAGATAAAGGATTTTGCCCAGCGCATCGCTTTGCTCGGAGAGCAAGTCCATGTCCTTGACGTGTTCGATCAGCGCCCGGCCGTCACCTTCCGGTAGCGTGGTGTGCGGCGAGTAAGGCACACGGCGCAACAGCGCCAGATACAGATCGAGCACCCGCGCCATGGCGCGATCGTCCAGCGCCAGACGGCTGGTGGACAGTAGGGCCAGCGCCACCAGGTTCACCGGGTTGATCGCCGCCGCTTCGTTCAAGTGCCGCGCCACGCGCACGCCGAGACGGTTGGTGGTTTCGTTGAGCCAGGCTGGTTTGAACTGCGGGCCGAGCTCCTGGGTGCGCCAATCCGGTTGTTCGCTGTCGAGGAATTCCGCCAGTTTGATCGGCTCGCCGAAGTTCACCGCCACTTGGCCGAAGCGCTGCTTGAGCGCGCCGATGACTTTGAAGATGTCGAAGATCGACTCTTTCTTCTTGCTCGCCCCACGCAGCTCACCGAGGTAGGTCCGGCCTTCCAGCACCCGCTCGTAACCGATGTACACCGGGATGAAGACGATCGGCATCCGCGACGAACGCAGGAAGCTGCGCAGGGTGATCGCCAGCATCCCGGTTTTCGGTTGCAGCATGCGCCCGGTGCGCGAACGGCCGCCCTCGACGAAGTACTCCACCGGAAAACCCTTGGTGAACAGCGTGTGCAGGTATTCGTTGAACACCGAGGTGTAGAGCGGATTGCCCTTGAAGGTCCGGCGCATGAAGAACGCCCCGCCACGGCGCAGCAGGCCGCCGATCACCGGCATGTTGAGGTTGATCCCGGCGGCGACGTGCGGCGGGGTCAGGCCGTTGCGAAACAGCAAATAAGACAGCAACAGGTAGTCGATATGGCTGCGGTGGCACGGCACGTAGATCACTTCGTGACCCTGAGCGACTTTCTGCACGCCTTCGATGTGGTTGACCTTGATCCCGTCGTAGATTTTGTTCCAGAACCAGCTCAGCACCACTTCCATAAAGCGGATCGCGGTGTAGGTGTAGTCCGAGGCAATTTCGTTGCCGTAACGCAGGGCCTGAGCCTTGGCTTTCTCGGGTGAAATGTTCTCGCGTTCGGCTTCATCGAGGATCGCCTGTTTGACCTGCGGCTGATTCAGCAGGCCTTTGACCAGGTTGCGACGGTGGGAAATGTCCGGGCCGATGACCGCGGCTTTCAGGTTGCGAAAGTGCACCCGCAAAATGCGTTGGGCCATGCGCACGGTGAGCTCAAAGCCCTTGTTGTGCTCGATCAGTTCGCGCAGGTTGATCGGCGCGGAGAATTGCACGCGGGTCTTGCGCCCCAGAATCATGATGCTCAGCAGCCGGCGCAGGCGTCCGGTCACCGCCCAGCTGTCAGCGAAGAGCAATTTCCACGGGCTCGACTCGCTGTCCGGCGACTGGCCCCAGAACACACTGACGGGAATGATCTGCGCGTCTTCGGCGGCATTCTGGCTCAGGGCGCTGACCAGTCGGGTCAGGGTCGGCGGTGCGCCGCGCTTGTCCTGGCGGCCAATCCAGTCAGGCTCCGGCGTCAGGTAGAAGAACGCCGCCGGCTCCAGCAGGTTGCCCACCGATACCGGCAGCACTGGGCGCGGCAGCCCGGCCTTGGTGCATTCGGTATCGAGCACGGCCAACTCGGTTAGCGAAGGATTTTGCAGGACGTAGAACACCGGACGACTGCGGTCGAGGTTGAGGGTAAAGGACGACTGGTTGATCGTCTCCGAGCGAACCCAGAGGTACAGCAGTCGGCGCAAGGTGCCAAACACAAGACGGCGGAACGGGGAGCGGGTCATACGGCTTCTGCTTTAGTTGAAAAAACCGAGCAAGCGCTCGGGGTCGGTAGTGTGCCGGATTCGTCGAAAATCGGCAAAAAAGCACCGAAGTAATCTTGAGTTGAGAGTTTTTGCAGCTGTCATATACTCGGCCAGCTGTTTGCCACTATCGGCGCTGTTTCTTACAGAAAACCGAGCGCTGGCAAACGTTTTCAAGGCTTGTTCATGCACAGGCCGACTCAATAATAAAAAGATGGGGTATTGATTGATGGCAACGCGCGAGACCGGCAACGTGAAGTGGTTCAACGACGCCAAGGGCTACGGCTTCATTCAGCGTGAAGACGGGGCAGACGTGTTCGTGCATTACCGCGCGATCCGTGGCGAAGGCCACCGCTCGTTGGCCGAAGGCCAGCAGGTTGAGTACGCGGTGGTAGATGGGCAGAAAGGTTTGCAGGCTGAGGATGTGGTGGGTCTGTAAACCCGATCTTCAGATCACTCAAAACCACTGTGGGAGCGAGCTTGCTCGCGATGGCGTCACTCGACGCGATATCTATTGCGCGTCTTACACCGCTATCGCGAGCAAGCTCGCTCCCACACTGGATCTCCTTTGGGAATGCCACTTGGAGCATCCCACAGGTTCGGTGTTCTGCTCTTAAACGGTTTTCCAGGTGATCTCTTCTTCACCGTCGACGCTGATGCGAATCCAGCGATCCGCCGATTCTTCACCTTCTTCCTCGACCCAGGTCCCCGGCGCGCAGCGCACTTCGACGTTCAGCGCGGCAAAGGCTGCGCGGGCGCAGGCGATGTCGTCGTCCCACGGCGTCTGGTCGCTTTCCAGGTACAGGCTGTTCCACTTGCCCACGGCTTTTGGCAGCCAGGTCACGGGCACATTGCCGGCCTTGCACTTGTAGGTCTGACCTTTCTGAACCCAGTCGGTGCAAGGGCCCAGAGCTGCGCCGAGCCAAGTGGCGATGGCCTTGTAGTCGACGTCGGCGTCTTTCAGGTAAATCTCGATATCGGGTTGGCGCATGGATGTTCCTCACTGCGGGTTTCGAAAAATCCATTTGCGGATTTAGCCGGTCTCAAGCCACTGCTCAAGACCAAAAGTTAAAGGGTTGCTCTCAAACAATTACTGCAGAACGAAATAATCGTAGCGCATCGACACGCTGACCTCGAACGGCTCGGCCTGTTCGATGACGGCCGCCCGGCGTTCAGCACTGGCGCGCCAGCCGTGCGGCGTCATGGCCAGCAGGTTGGCGCGGTCCTGGCCGCTGACCAGATTCAGTTTGAATTCCAGGATTTCGCTGTGTTGCAGGGTCATGCCTTCCGGCACCAGCGCCAGGTGTTTGTCATCGGTGTATTCACGCACCTCGTCGTACAGACGCTCACGCAGCTCCATCAAATGACCGCTGGTCGGCCCCACTTTCATCAAACCACCGCCAGGGCTGAGCAGGCGTTTGGCTTCCTGCCAGTCAAGTGGACTGAACACGCTGGCGAGGAACTGGCAGCTGGCATCGGCCAACGGCACCCGGGCCATACTGGCGATCAACCAGGTCAGTTGCGGGTTGCGTTTGCAGGCGCGCTTCACCGCTTCGCGGGAGATATCCAGTGCGTAACCGTCGGCATTCAGCAGGGCGTCGGCGATTTGCGCGGTGTAGTAACCCTCGCCACAACCGATGTCCAGCCAGCGCTGCGGCGCGCGTTCGGCGGCCAACTCGGCGAGACGCTTGGCCACCGGGGCGTAATGCCCGGCATTCAAGAAGTCGCGACGGGCTTCGACCATCGCCTGGTTGTCACCGGGATCACGGCTGTTCTTGTGCTGCACCGGCAGCAGGTTCAGGTAACCCTGACGGGCGCGGTCGAAGCGATGCCCGGCCGGGCACGCCACGCCGTTGTCGACCGCGTTCAGCGGCGCGCTGCAGATAGGGCAGACGAGCATCAGGCGAGCAACTTGATCAGGGTCTGGTAGTAGATTTCGGTCAGCACGTCGAGATCGCTGGCCAGTACCCGCTCGTTGACCTGGTGGATCGTCGCGTTGACCGGGCCAAGCTCGACCACTTGCGTACCCATGGTCGCGATGAAGCGTCCATCCGAAGTGCCGCCGCTGGTGGATGCCTTGGTTTCGCGACCGGTGATGGTCTTGATGCTTGCCGACACCGCATCGAGCAGTGCGCCCGGCTCGGTGAGGAACGGCAGGCCGGACAGCGCCCAGTCCACGTGCCAGTCCAGGCCATGCTTGTCGAGGATATCGGCCACTCGTTGTTGCAGGCCTTCGACAGTCGATTCGGTGGAAAAACGGAAGTTGAACACCGCCACCAGATCACCGGGGATGACGTTGGTCGCGCCGGTACCGGAATTGACGTTGGAAATCTGGAAACTGGTTGGCGGGAAGAAATCGTTGCCGTGATCCCAGTGCTCGGCGGCCAGTTCGGCCAGGGCCGGGGCGGCGAGGTGGATCGGGTTCTTTGCCAGATGCGGGTAGGCCACGTGACCTTGCACACCGCGCACGGTGAGCTTGGCGCCAAGGGAGCCGCGACGGCCGTTCTTGACCACGTCACCGACCAGGGTGGTGCTCGACGGTTCGCCAACGATGCACCAGTCCAGACGCTCTTTACGTGCGACAAGGCGCTCGACCACAGCCTTGGTGCCGTGATGCGCCGGGCCTTCTTCATCGCTGGTGATCAGAAACGCGACCTTGCCCTTGTGGTCCGGGTAGTCGGCGACAAAACGTTCGGCCGCCACGGTCATTGCTGCGAGGCTGCCTTTCATATCGGCCGCGCCACGGCCGCAGAGCATGCCGTGCTCGTCGATCACTGCTTCGAACGGGTCGATCTGCCAGGCCGCCACCGGGCCTGTCGGCACCACGTCGGTGTGACCGGCAAAGCACAACACCGGGCCTTCGTGTTTGCCGTGGGTGGCCCAGAAGTTATCCACATCTTCGATGCGCATGGGCTCAAGCGCAAAACCGGCATCGCCCAGGCGCTGCATCATCTGCTTCTGGCAATCGGCGTCGACCGGCGTCACGGACGGACGACGGATCAGGTCGATGGCGAGTTGGAGGGTCGGCGAAAGGTCGGCGTGGGCCGTCATGGGAAGCTCCGGAGACTGTCAATGTGGGAGCGAGCTTGCTCGCGATGAACGATGACACGGTTTGTATGACAAACCCCATCGCGAGCAAGCTCGCTCCCACAGGTATTGGGTCAGGCCTTTAGGGCCAAGCCCTGCAAAATGGCGGATATCTTAAAGCAAAACGGCGGCCAGAGGCCGCCGTTTAGTGGTTTGCGCAGATTTAAGCGGCCGGTGCCGGCTCGGTCGCAGGCGCAGGTTTTGGCAGCGAAGACAGGAAGGCCATGATCAGCGCGGCCAGATACGGCAGCGACTGCACCAGCAACATGGTCACCCAGAAACGCATGTCGTTGCTCGGGATGCCTTGCACCAGGTAAATCCCCAGCGCCGCGCCCCACAACAGCAGCATGATGAACAGCTCTTCGCGAGCTTCCGAAATCGCTACCCAGAAACCGTGATTATCGGCATTTTTCGGGGTGCGGAAAAACGGAATGCTGCTGGTGAAGAAGCCGTACAGCACCGCTTTGGCGATGGTGTGAGACAACGCCAGCCCGGCAAGTGCCGCGCAGAATGCGTCCTTCAGATTGACCCCGACCGCACGGCGGTAGAGGAAGATGATCTTGCCCACCTTGAACACGAACAGCGCCAATGGCGGGATTGCAAAGATCAGCAGCGGTGGATCGACCCGTTGCGGCACGATGATCATCGCCGCCGACCAGAGCAGGGCACCGACGGTGAAGAAGATGTTCATGCCGTCCGCTACCCACGGCAACCAGCCCGCGAGGAAGTGGTAACGCTGGCCACGGGTCAGCTCGGTGTCCTTGCCACGCAACAGGCTGGCAGTGTGCCGCTTGATGATCTGTATCGCTCCGTAGGCCCAGCGGAAACGCTGTTTCTTGAAGTCGATAAAGGTATCGGGCATCAGGCCCTTGCCATAACTGTTGGGGTAATACGCCGCCGACAGGCCTTTTTCGAACACCCGCAGACCCAACTCGGCGTCTTCGCAGATGCACCAGTCAGCCCAGCCGAGCTCTTCGAGCACCGAACGGCGGGTCATGGTCATGGTGCCGTGCTGGATGATCGCGTCACGGTCGTTACGGGTCACCATGCCGATGTGGAAGAAGCCTTTGTATTCGGCGTAGCAGAGCTTCTTGAAGGTACTTTCGTTCTGGTCGCGATAATCCTGCGGCGACTGCACGATGGCGATTTTCGGATCGGCGAAGTGCGGCACCATGTGCTTGAGCCAGTTCGGATCGACACAGTAGTCAGAGTCGATCACGGCGATGACTTCAGCATCCTTGGCGGTGTGCGGCAGCAGGTAGTTCAGCGCGCCGCCCTTGAAACCGGCCAGTGGCGCGACGTGGAAGAACTTGAAGCGCGGGCCGAGGGTTTCGCAATAGGCCTGCACCGGTTCCCAGACCGCCGGGTCCTTGGTGTTGTTGTCGATGATCAGGACTTCGAAGTCCGGATAATCGAGGTTGGCCAGGGCGTTGAGGGTCTGTTTGACCATCTCCGGCGGCTCGTTGTAGCACGGCACATGGATCGAGACTTTCGGGCGGTAGTCCGAATCACCCACCACAGGCAGGAATTCACGCCGGCGTTTGTGGGTCCAGACGGCCTCAGCCAACTCGTGGGCTTCGGTCAGCAAGACGATAAACACCCCGAGCGCGCCGAGGGCGAGCAGGAAGCCTACCGTCAGGCTGAACCAGGTGCTGTATTGCTGGCTGTAGTCGTAACCGATCCACACCAGCACCGAACCGCCGAGGAAAGCGGTGAAGGTCAGGAAGGTCCGACCGCGCTGGCGCAGGGCCGAGCCGTCGATCATCAGCAGGGTCAGGGACAACAACGCCAGGACGACGGAGCCGACCGCCAGTACCCGCCATTGCGGGATCGCCACGACCGGGCCTTCGAAGTTGAATTTCTGCTGACGCGCAGCGTTGAACACGCCCCAATAGGCGCCTACCGAACCTTCGTCGCTGGCTTTCCATGGCTGGTCAAACGCTTCGATCACGAAGTAGTTGAAGCCCTGGCGGTTGAGCTTGTTCACCAGCGTACGCAGGTAAATCGCCTGGTCAGCCGGGGTTGCATCAGCACCACCGCGCATACGACCGTTGCTCGGCCAGCCCACTTCGGAGAGCAGCAGCGGCTTTTTCGGGAACAGCTTTTTCAGGTCGCGGGCACGGTCCAGAACAAACTGACCGGCCTCGTCCACCGGGATGAATTCCCAATAAGGCAGGATGTGAGCCGCGATCAAGTCGACGTGCTTGGCCAGCATCGGGTTTTCTTCCCAGACGTGCCACTGCTCAGACGTGGTCACCGGGACTTTCACGGCTGCGCGCACGCGATCGAGGATCACGCTCAATTGTTCGGCAGTGATTTCCTTACGGTAGATCGCTTCGTTACCGACCACCACGCGCACTACGCTGCGCGAGCTGTTGGCAAGCTCGATGGCGCGCTGGATCTCGCGCTCGTTGCGCTCAAGGTCCGGGCTGATCCAGATCCCGAGCGTCACGCGCAGGCCGAATTCTTCCGCCAGTTTCGGGATGTCCTCCAGCGTACCGTCGACGGAGTAGGTCCGAATGTTGTCGGTCAGCTTGCTCATGATCTCCAGGTCGCGACGCATTTCATCGTCGGACGGGAACTGGTTTTTCTGTGGGAACTGGCCTTGTTGGAACGGCGAGTAAGAAAAACCGGAGATCTGCTCAGGCCAGTTGGGGGTCGTGACGGGGCGGTTGATCAGCGCCCAGAAACCGGTGAACAGCGCGGCAATCGCCAGCACTACCACCAGATTGAGTCCAAATTTACGCGATGACATAGCTATTTCGGGTTCCAAAAGGTGTGGAACGAGGGGACGGTTGGCACACGCCAATCGGCGCGCATCCTACACTGGCCTTCAACTGAGCGTATAGCAGACAGAAAAAAGCCGGACATTGGGCAAGCCATCTTCGCTTAAGTTCTTTTGTGTGACAAAAAATGTACAAAAGCTCGCTAAATTAAAACAGGACTCGTTGCCGTTTATAGCGCAAAGATGTTCTTGGCACGCATCGGCCCTATAATGCGCGCCGGTTTTTAGGGTAGTGGTCATGAGTACAGAAGATCCGCGGTTTGCTGGCATCGCCCGTTTGTATGGTATCGAAGGCCTTGCGCGTTTGCGCGCAGCCCATGTGGCGATTGTTGGCGTCGGTGGCGTCGGTTCCTGGGCGGCGGAAGCCATGGCCCGTTGCGGCGTAGGCGAAATCTCGCTGTTCGACCTCGATGATGTGTGCGTCAGCAACGTCAATCGTCAGTTGCATGCACTGGACAGCACCGTCGGCAAGCCCAAGGTCGAAGTGATGGCCGAACGCCTGCGCGGGATCAACCCGGAATGCACCGTGCACGCAGTGGCGGATTTCGTCACACGCGAGACCATGGCCGAGTACATCACGCCAAACATCGACTGCGTGATCGACTGCATCGACAGCGTCAACGCCAAGGCTGCGCTGATCGCCTGGTGCAAGCGTCGCAAGATCCAGATCATCACCACTGGCGGTGCGGGCGGGCAGATCGATCCGACGCTGATCCAGGTCTGTGACCTGAACCGCACCTTCAATGACCCGCTGGCCTCCAAAGTTCGCTCCACGCTGCGTCGCGATTATGGTTTCTCACGCACCGTGACCCGTCACTACAGCGTGCCGTGCGTGTTCTCCACCGAGCAACTGCGCTATCCGAAACCCGATGGCAGCATTTGCTTGCAGAAAAGCTTTGTCGGCGATGGCGTGAAACTCGACTGCGCCGGTGGTTTCGGCGCGGTGATGATGGTGACCGCGACGTTTGGCATGGTCGCCGCGACCAAGGCTGTGGATAAGATTGTCGCCGGCATGCGGCGCCCGGCGGATCGGGTCAAACCTCAGGTTTGATTGGTGTGGCTGATGGCCTTATCGCGAGCAGGCTCGCTCCCACATTGGAATGCGTTTTCCTGTGGGAGCGAGCTTGCTCGCGATGGCGGTTAACCTGCCAACTCATTCATTCGCTGTAACACGGCATTGAGGCCATTGCTGCGCGACGGCGACAGTTGTCGACTCAGGCCCAGTTGATCAAACCAGTCCGGCAAATCAACCTGCTGCAGTTCTTCAGCGGATAACCCGTTGACCCGCGCCAGCAGCAACGTCACCAACCCACGAATCAATCGTGCATCGCTGTTGGCGTTGAACTGCCAATGGCCATCGTGCAACGCGCCCACCAACCACACCTGACTTTCGCAGCCGTGCACACGGTTGGCGTCGGTTTTATCTGCGTCACTCAAGGCGGGAAGCCGTTCACCCCACTGCATCAGCAGGCGGGCGCGTTGTTCCCAGCCAGCGGCGGCCTGAAAGGTTTCCAGTGCAGCAACGGCGTCGGCCGGCAGGTTCATCGCAACAACTCCAGCGCCTGATCCAGCGCTTCAAAGAACCGTTCCAGATCCTCGGAATTGTTGTACAGCGCCAACGAAACCCGAATCGCTCCCGCCAGTTCGAAGCTTTTCAGCAACGGCATTGCGCAGTGATGACCGGCGCGCACGGCGATCCCTTGTTCGGTCAGCAAATGCGCCAGATCCGAGTTATGCACACCCTCGACGACAAAACTGGCCAGCGCCAGTTGTGGCTTGCCCAGCAGGCGAATGCCATTGCGAGCCTGCAAGCCCTTCAACAGGTAATCATGCAGCGCAGCTTCGTGGGCGCACACGGCGTCCTGATCCAGTCCTGCCAGATAGTCGAGGGTCGCCCCCAGGCCAATCACGCTGGCAATCGGTGGCGTGCCGGCTTCAAAGCCCAGCGGGGCCGGGCGGAAACGCGCGTCGTGGTAGTTGGCGTCCAGCACCATCTCGCCGCCGAACTGCCATGGGCATAACTGCTGCAAGGCCTCATTGCGGCCATACAACACGCCGAGGCCATCCGGGCCATAGAGCTTGTGGCTGGAAAAAACGTAGAAGTCGCAGCCCAGAGCCTGCACGTCATGGCGGCCATGGACCACACCTTGAGCGCCGTCGACCACGGTCAGGGCGTTCTGTGCCTTGGCCAGTGCCAGCAATGGCGCTAACGGCTGCCAGGCGCCGAGTACGTTGGATAGCTGACTGACCGCCAGTAATCGAGTGCGCGGGCCGATCAACTGAGCGGCGGCGTTGAGATCGATCAGGCCGTCCACATCCAGTGGCAGGATCACCAGTTTCAGCTCGCGACGGTGTGCCAATTGTTGCCACGGCAACAGATTGGCGTGGTGCTCCAGGGCGCTGATGACAATTTCATCGCCCGGATTGAAAAGGTGTTCCAGGCCATAGGCCAGGAGGTTCAGCGCAGAGGTCGCGCCGTGGGTAAAGATTATTTGCCCGCTGCTACCGGCATTCAGCCAGTGCGCGACTTTGTTGCGGCTGTCTTCGAACGCCTGCGTGGCGTGAGCGCCGGGCAGGTGTTGCGCACGATGGACGTTGGCCGCGCCGTTGGCATAGTAGTGCGCCAGTGCGTCGAGCAGGGCTTGGGGTTTCTGGGTGGTGGCGGCGTTGTCCAGATAGGTCTGGTCTTGCCGTTGCAAAGCGGCGATGGCCGGAAAATCGGTGCGCCAGGGAGAAGGAATCATCATGCCATCGGGCCCTGTTAAACATGGGCGGGTGTACGCCTGGCCCTGTAGGAGCAAAGCTTGCTCGCGATGGGGCCCTTCAGGCCGCCAAAAGCATCGCGAGCAAGCTTTGCTCCTACAGAGATCATTTGAGGCTGCTTAGTTGTGAGCGTGCAGCGCTTCGTTCAGTTCGATGGCCGATTTGTGGGTTTTGCATTCCACGGCACCGGTCTCCGAATTGCGGCGGAACAACAGGTCAGGCTGGCCTGCCAGTTCGCGGGCCTTGAGCACTTTGACCAGTTTGTTGTTCTCGTCCAGCAGTGCCACTTTGGTACCAGCGGTCACGTACAGGCCCGACTCAACGGTGTTGCGGTCGCCCAATGGAATGCCGATGCCGGCGTTGGCGCCGATCAGGCAGCCTTCGCCGACCTTGATCACGATATTGCCACCGCCCGACAGGGTGCCCATGGTCGAACAGCCGCCGCCCAGGTCCGAACCCTTGCCGACGAATACGCCCGCAGAGACGCGGCCTTCAATCATGCCCGGGCCTTCGGTGCCGGCGTTGAAGTTGACGAAGCCTTCGTGCATCACGGTGGTGCCTTCGCCGATGTAAGCGCCCAGACGGATTCGCGCGCTGTCAGCGATACGTACGCCAGTCGGCACGACGTAGTCGGTCATTTTCGGGAACTTGTCGACCGAGAACACTTCCATCAGCTCGCCACGCAGACGCGCTTCCAGCTGATGCTCGGCCAGCTCGTTCAGGTCGATTGCACCCTGGCTGGTCCAGGCTACGTTCGGCAGCAACGGGAAGATCCCGGCCAGGTTCAGGCCATGCGGCTTGACCAGTCGATGGGACAGCAGGTGCAGCTTCAGGTAGGCCTCAGGGGTGGAGCTCAGTTGTGCGTCGTCGGCCAGCAGGGTGGCGACCAGCGGCTTGTGGCTTTCGGCCAGACGGGTCAGCAGCGCCGCTTGAGCAGCATCAACACTCTTCAGGGCTTCAGCCAGTTGCGCGGCCTGGGCGGTGCTGAACGCGATCGCCTGATTGCCTTCGGTATAGCCCAGAATCGGGGCAATAGCGGCGACCAGCTCGGCCGATGGCTTGAGAACAGGGGCTGCGTAAAACACTTCCAGCCATGCGCCTTGACGGTTTTGAGTGCCGACACCAAAGGCCAGGCTGAACAGGGTAGTGGACATGTTTATACCTCTAACAAAATTGAACGGGCTGCCTTACTTGAGTGCTGCCGCGTAGATATCTGGCTTGAAGCCAATCAGGGTTCGGTCACCGAGATCGAGCACCGGGCGCTTGATCATCGAAGGTTGTGCGAGCATCAGTTCGATCGCTTTCGTCTGGTCGAGATCGGCTTTACGTTCGTCATCGAGTTTGCGAAAGGTCGTGCCTGCACGGTTGAGCACCACTTGCCAACCGTGCTCGCTGCACCACTGGGTCAGGTGTTCACGGTCGATTCCGGCCGTTTTGTAATCATGGAAATCAAAGCTGACAGCGTTTTCATCGAGCCAGGTGCGAGCCTTTTTCATGGTGTCGCAGGCTTTGATGCCGAAAAGGTGCAACGTTTTGCTTGAAGCGGTCAAGGAATTGCCCCCCTTTGGAGGTGCTGGAAATGAATGGTGACGGATTATGCCATGACCGAGCGGGTTCGGCGTCGGCTGCGACCGGGCTTTGCCACATTGTGCGATAGGTTACCTGGCCAGGTGCGACCTTTGTGCAACGGTTTGGTGGCCTGTGTGGCTAGTTCTGTTAGTCAAATTCGGCGCCAGAAGCCCCTATCCTGCGTTGCTGTTCCTCGCCATAGCGGGCTATGACTCGTCACAGAGCCTTGGCTAGGGACTTCTGGCATCCGACTTTGATCTAACTCACTAGCCGTACAGGCCACTAGTCTAAGCAGCTAATATGGCACTTCGACGGCAACCTGTTGCCAGATGTGTGCCGCTTCGACCGAGAACCCCGCTTTATGCAAACCGCTTATACCGTCCTCATCCTGCTGATGCTGGTCAGTGTCTCGCGCTTGGTCGGCCGGGTGATTGCGCTGCCGTTGCCGTTGGTGCAAATCGGTGCGGGTGCGCTGCTTGCCTGGCCAACGTTGGGCCTGCATGTGGCCCTCGATCCTGAACTGTTCCTCTTTCTGTTCCTGCCACCGCTGCTGTTCTCCGACGGTTGGCGCATGCCCAAGCGCGAGTTCTGGCGGTTGCGCGGGCCGATCCTGACCCTGGCGGTGGGGCTGGTGTTGTTCACCGTGGTCGGTGCCGGGTACTTCATTCATGGGTTGTTGCCGAGCATTCCTTTGCCCGTGGCCTTTGCGCTGGCAGCGGTATTGTCACCGACCGACGCCGTGGCGGTGTCGGCGATTTCCCAGAACCGCTTGCCCAAGCCTTTGATGCACATGCTGCAGGGCGAAGCATTGATGAATGATGCCTCGGGTCTGGTGACCTTCAAGTTTGCATTGGTCGCGGCCATAACCGGGGCGTTCTCCCTGGCCAATGCCAGCCTGACGTTTGTGCTGGTGGCGGTCGGCGGTCTGGCCGTCGGCGTGGCCCTGAGCTGGCTGGTCGGACGTTTGCGCGCATGGATGATCGCTCGCGGCTGGGACGATCCAGCCACCCACGTGGTGTTTATGTTGCTGCTACCGTTCGCCGCTTACGTGTTGGCGGAACGCCTCGGTGCTTCGGGCATTCTCTCCGCTGTGGCAGCGGGGATGATGCAGAGCTGGCTCGATCTGTTGCCACGCCAGACCAGCACGAGACTGCTCAATCGCAGTGTCTGGTCGCTGCTGGAATTTGCTTTCAACGGTTTGATCTTCCTGATGCTGGGGTTGCAACTGCCGGACATCATCAAAGCCGTGGTCAGTCACGAAACTTCGCTGTGGCCGACGCTGCTCTATCGCGTGCTGGATGTGATGGCGATCTTTGCAGTGTTGGTGGTGTTGCGTTTTGTCTGGGTGCAGAGCATCTGGCGTTTGTACGGGTTACTGCGTCGCTGGCGTGGCAAGGGTGATCTGACATTGGTGCCCACCGCGCGATCTTGCTGGTTGCTGACGGTTGGCGGGGTGCGCGGGGCCGTGACGCTGGCGGGTGTCATGTCGGTTCCGCTATTGATGGACGGTGCCGGGTTCCCTGAGCGGGACTTGCTGATCTTCATTGCCGCCGGGGTGATCCTGTTATCGCTGGTAGCGGCGTGTATTGCCTTGCCGCTGTTGCTGCGAGGGGTTGCGAAAAGTCCGGATGAAAAGCGTCAGCACGAAGTTCGCGAGGCCTGGCGTAAAACCGCTGAAGCGGCGATTCATGCGCTGGAGGTCGAAGAACTGGCCGAATCCGCCAATTCCCAGGACGCCGCTCAGGCAGCGTTGGCTGCCGAGCTCAAGGCGCGGATCATGTCCGAGTATCGGCATCAGTTGGAGGTGTTTAACGATTCCGCCGAAGCCCAGGCGTTGGCGTTTCAAATGGACTTGCTGGAACGTCGTTTGCGCCTCAAAGCCCTGCGGGCACAACGTCTGGAGCTGTACAGTCTCAGTCGTCATCACCAGATTGGTGATGACGTGTTGCGAGAGGTGCTGGGGGAGCTTGATCTGAGCGAGGCGAATCTGGGGCAGGTCAAGTAAGCGCTTTATCTCACCCGTCACTTACGGCCAATCATCAAATCATTCAGGGGTAAGCTTTGCGGATTGCCTCAATGTCTTTTGCACTCAGCTCCCAGTTTTCGTTCTGTTCCCAACCCCCGATTGTGCATTCGCTGGAGATTTCGTAATGCATGACCGAGTGGCAGTCGTAACTGCCATAGGTTTTATCTGTAACACGTGGCAGCGGCAGAACATTCAGGTCAACCAGTTCGCGACTCCAGCCGAATTGCTGTTGATGTAATGCATAGGTTTTTGGCAGGTCCCATGGAATTGATGCATCGGGGTGTTGATGCTCATGATCAAGTCCCAGGGCGTGACCAAATTCATGCAGAACAATAAACTCAAACCTGGGTGTCTCCGGGGCGGCATCCACAGTCATGGTTGGATAGGCAGGTGATATGATCAAGGCATCTGTTCCGACCGCAGATTTGCCTCCACCATCGCCAGCGTAGTTGATGTAGATCCGAATATCGCCCTCTTCACCCGAGACAAAGTTGAACTTCAGGTTGATGTACGGTAACCATTTGCTCGCAGCTGTTTTTACCCGTTCGATAGTTTCCTGGTCTTCGTCATACAGGGCGATTTTCAATGTGCGCCCCGGCTCCCAGTATTTTGTATGACTGCCAACGCTCCTCTTGGGGCGTTTGGAGCTGTTGGGTGCGACGTTGTCTGGTCGCTCATTGATGGCTGCTTCATAGGAGGCGATTGGGTCAGTACTATTCGTGATAGTGCAAGGTTTATTGTTCATGCTTATAACGTCCATGTTTTATCGGTTGCGGTAAGTGGCAGTTGTCCTGCCGGCTTGCTTGTGTGTATTCGATTAAAATAAGTTGAATAAAATATTTTTATAATTGATTGAGGGATTGGTTTTAGTTGAGGTGGGGTGGCGAGAGTATCAATATTTAGTGCGGGGTCTGGAAGGGTTTTTGTTGCTGGGGTTGTTACTTTATGTTGACGACGGGTTAGCCCGCACTACATTGCATAGTGCGGGTTTAATTATCGTTTACTTGTGGCGAGTGATAAAGGCGCGAATCCGCTCCGCCGCCTCAACGCACTCAGTCAGCGGCGCAACCAATGCCAGGCGCACACGCCCGGCACCGGGATTGACCCCATCGACTTCACGGGACAGATAAGAGCCCGGGACCACGGTCACATGTTCTTCGACAAACAGATCACGGCAGAACGCGGCATCATCGCCTTCAACGTTCGGCCACAGGTAGAAACCGCCGTCCGGGCGCTGCACATCCATCACCGGGCTGAGGATTTCCAGTACCGCATCGTATTTCTCGCGGTACAGCGCACGGTTGGCGCGTACGTGCACTTCGTCATTCCACGCGGCGACGCTGGCGAGTTGGGTCTGAACCGGCATGGCGCAGCCGTGGTAGGTGCGATAGAGCAGGAAGCCCTTGAGGATTTCTGCATCGCCCGCGACGAAGCCCGAGCGCAGGCCCGGCAGGTTTGAACGCTTGGACAGGCTGTGGAAGACCACGCAGCGCTTGAAGTCCTTGCGACCCAGTTCCACGCAGGCGCTGAGCAGGCCCGGCGGTGGGGTCTGTTCGTCGAAGTACAGCTCGCTGTAGCACTCGTCGGCGGCGATCACGAAGTCGTGTTCGTCGGCCAGGGTGATCAGTTTCTTCAGGGTTTCGACCGGGATCAGCGCGCCAGTCGGATTGCCCGGCGAGCACAGGAACAGGATCTGGCAGCGCTTCCAGATATCGTCCGATACCGCGTCGAAGTCCGGATTGAAGCCGTTTTCATCCAGGCACGGCAGGTAATGCGGTTTAGCGCCGGCGAGGAACGCTGCGCCTTCATAGATCTGGTAGAACGGGTTCGGGCTGACGATCAATGCGTCGTCGCCGCGGTTGACCACGGTCTGAGTGAAGGCGAACAGCGCTTCGCGAGTGCCGTTGACCGGCAGCACGTTGCGCGCCGGGTCGATCCAGCCACTTGGCACGTTGAAGCGACGTTCGCACCAGCCGGCAATCGCTTCGCGCAGTGCGGGAATGCCGAGGGTTGTCGGGTAGACGGCCATCTGATCCAGATTGCTCGCCAGTGCTTCGGCTACAAAGCTTGGCGAACGGTGCTTCGGCTCACCGATGGACAGTGCAATCGGGCGCTTGTCAGGATTTGGCGTGACCGCACCGAGCAGGGCGCGCAATTTCTCGAACGGGTAAGGCTGGAGCTGGTTCAGAGCGTTGTTCATGGGGGCCTCGATCAATGTGGGAGCGGCGGTGCGGCGATCCGACTTGCTCGCGAAGGCGGCGTGACATTCAACATCATCGTCGACTGATACACCGCTTTCGCGAGCAAGCCCGCTCCCACAGGGGGGAAGTTTGTTGATTCAGATGCTGATGCGCGACAGTTCGATAGAGGGTTCGGGGCTGACGCTCAGTTGTTCTACGATCGCATCCTGCAAACGGCTGCACAGCTGTGGGTCGGACAACGGGTGGTTGTTCGCGTCAGTGATGAAGAACACGTCTTCGACTCGCTCGCCGAGGGTGGCAATCTTGGCGTTCTGCAGTGACAGGTCGAATTCGAGAAAGATTGTTCCAATCCGCGCCAGCAGGCCCGGACGGTCAGGGGCGCTGAGTTCCAGCACCGTCACCTGGCGCTGGGCGTCGTTGTGGATCGTCACTTGTGGCGCGAATGCGAAATGCTTGAGCTGGCGCGGCACCCGACGCTGGATGATGGTCGGGTAGTCGTCCGGGTTGCGCAGGGCCTCGGTCAGGCCGTCGCGGATCTGCTTGACCCGCGCCGGGTTGTCGCCGATCGAGTCGCCGTCGGTGTCGAGCACGATGTAGGTGTCGAGGGTGAACTGGCTGGTGGAGGTGATAACCCGTGCGTCGTGAATGTTCAGGTTGAGCTGGTCCATCGCCGCCACGGTCACGGCGAAGAAGTCGTGCTGGTCCGGCGCATAGATGAAGATCTGCGTGCCACCCTCGAACTCGCGTTGGGTGGTTTCCTTGATCAGTACCAGTGGCCCGCCGTCAGCTGGCTGCTGGAGGATTGCATCACTGTGCCAGGCCACATCGCCAGCGGTGTGGCGCAGGAAATAATCATCGCCCAGCTGCGACCAGAGTTGCTCGACGTCGTCCGGGTCGGTACCGCCGCGTACCAGAATGTCCAGGGCGGCACTTTGGGTCTGGCGAATCTGCTCTTCGCGATCGACCGGGTTCTCCAGGCCGCGGCGCAAGGCGCGCTTGGTCTCGGTATAGAGCTGACGCAACAGGCTGGCACGCCAGGAGTTCCACAACGTCGGGTTGGTGGCGTTGATGTCCGAAACGGTCAGCACGTACAGGTAATCGAGGCGGGTTTCGTCACCGACGACCTGCGCGAAGTCGTGGATCACTTGCGGGTCGGACAGGTCCTTGCGCTGCGCGGTAGTCGACATCACCAGGTGGTTCTGTACCAGCCAGACAATCAGCCGGCTGTCCCACACGGGCAGTTGGTGCCGCTGGCAGAACGCTTCGGCATCGACCGCGCCGATGTCCGAGTGATCGCCATGCCGGCCCTTGCCGATGTCGTGATACAGCCCGGCGAGGTAGATCAGCTCGGGCTTTGGCAGCTTGCCCATAAGCTTGCTGGCCAGCGGGAATTTCTCGGACACCTGGGTGTACTGCAACTTACGCAGGTGCTTGATCAGGTTCAGGGTGTGGGCGTCGACCGTATAAATGTGGAACAGGTCGTGCTGCATCTGCCCGACGATAAAACCGAACTCTGGCAGGTAGCGCCCGAGAATGCCGTAACGGTTCATCCGTCGCAGGTTGCGGTGGATACCGATCTTGCATTTGAACAGTTCGATGAACAGGCTGGTGTTGCGAATGTCGTTGCGAAAATCCTCATCGATCAGGTGCCGGTGTTCGCGCAGCAGACGAATGGTGTCAGCCCGTACGCCTTTGATTTCCGGCTGTTGAGCCATCAGCACAAAGATTTCCAGCATGGCAAACGGCGTGCGCCTGAACACGTTGGTGTTGATCGCCTCGATGTAGCCATCATGCAGCTGGAAGCGTGAGTTGATCGGTTGCGGCGGGGCTTCATCTTCCGGCGCGAGGATGACTTCCTCGAAATGCTGGATGATCAGGTCGCTGAGCTGGGCAATGCTCATCACCACCCGGTAGTACTGTTGCATGAAATTTTCGATGGCGTGTTTCGCGTCTTCGCCGTCGAAGCCCAGCAGCCCGGCAATCGAGCGCTGGTGATCGAACAGCAAACGGTCTTCGGCGCGGCCGGCCAGCATGTGCAGGGCGTAGCGGACCTTCCACAAGAACTCCTGGGACGAGGCCAGCAGGGCGTTTTCGCTTTCGACCAGGAAGCCTTCGCCAGCGAGGGCGCGCAGGTTCAGCGTGCCGTATTGGCGGCGCGCCACCCAGAGAATCGTCTGAATATCCCGTAGACCGCCGGGCGAGCCTTTGACGTTGGGTTCCAGGTTGTATTCGGTGTCGTTGTATTTGTGGTGACGCGCTTTTTGTTCGGCGTGTTTGGCCAGGAAGAACTCCTTGGCCGGCCACATGTGTTCGGTGCTGGTGACATCGAGCATGCGCTGACGCAGATGTTCGGGGCCCGCAATGGTGCGGCTTTCCATCAGGTTGGTGATTACCGTCAGGTCCGCGCGGGCTTGTTCGGCACATTCGTCCACCGAGCGCACGCTCTGGCCGACTTCCAGGCCGATGTCCCACAGCAGCGTCAGAAAACGCTCGATGGAATCGCGGAAAACTTCGTGATCGGCGTTGTCCAGCAGGATCAGCAAATCGATGTCGGAGTAGGGGTGCAACTCGCCGCGACCATAGCCGCCGACCGCGACCAGCGCGATGTCAGCGTCTTCACTCCAGTCGAACTGCTCCCAGGCCTTTTGCAGGATGTTGTCGACGAACCAGGCGCGATCCTCGATCAGCCGGCGAATATCCCGCCCGCTGCGAAAGCGCTCGTCGAGCACCTCGCGCGCCTGGCGGATAGCCTTCTTGAAGGCCGCAATCGGGCTTGCCTTCAGGGCCAGTTCAGCCTGGAACTGGCCGCGGTCGAAGAGTTCGGGATCCACCTGCGGCATCGATTGGCTTTCCTTCTATAGGCTGGGTGCGGAGCTTGTCGGATCAGGCCGAAACGCGAGGGATGGTGTCATCGCGGCGCAATGTGAAGATCTCGTAGCCGGTGGCGGTCACCAGCAGCGTGTGTTCCCACTGGGCGGACAATTTGCGGTCCTTGGTGATCGCGGTCCAGCCGTCGCCCAGCACTTTGGTGTCGGCGCGACCCTGGTTGATCATCGGCTCGATGGTGAAGGTCATGCCTTCCTTGAGCTCCATGCCGGTGCCGGCGCGGCCGTAATGCAGGATTTGCGGTTCTTCGTGGAACACCTTGCCGATGCCGTGGCCGCAGAACTCGCGAACCACCGAGAAGCCGTTCTTTTCAGCGTGCTTCTGGATGACTTCGCCGATATCGCCGAGGCGGCAGCCAGGCTTGACCAGTTCGATGGCCTTGTACATGCATTCCTGGGTGACTTGCGACAGGCGCTCGGCCCAGACCGGCACATTGCCGACGTGGAACATGCGGCTGGTGTCGCCGTGATAGCCATCTTTGATCACGGTGACGTCGATGTTCAGCGTGTCGCCATCTTTAAGCGGCTTGTCGTTCGGGATGCCGTGGCAGACCACGTGGTTGATCGAGGTGCAGATCGACTTCGGAAAGCCTTTGTAGTTAAGCGGGGCAGGGATGGCTTTCTGCTCGTTGACGATGTAGTCGTGGCAGATGCGGTCCAGCTCTTCGGTCGTGACGCCGGGTTTGACGTATTCGGCAATCATTTCCAGCACATCGGCGGCAAGTTTGCCGGCGATGCGCATTTTTGCGATGTCCTCTGGGGTTTTGAGGGTGACGGTCATACAGGCTCTCTCTACGCTCAGTGGCGCTTTCTATACGGAATGGGCTCTGCTTGATGCTGCTCGCAGCCCTGAAAAACGCGATTCTAACAGACGATCACGGCAAATCTGCGCCTCTGTGCATCGCTTCTCTCTATAGAATGGCGCATTCTGGGGGGATTCCAAGGGCCGGGACAAAAGTGCTTATCCGGTTTCAAGAATCCGGGTTTCGTTTTCGCCCTCCTTGTGATATAAAATGCGCCGCTTTCCGGGGATACCCTGAAAAGCCTAAATCCACACACGTGTCGACACGATGACCTGGGTGCCTTCAGCTGATGCTGCTGGTTGGTCATTGGGATACGTGGAGGCCAAACCCGACTTATTAAGGAACTATCATGTCCCAAGTCAACATGCGCGATATGCTGAAGGCCGGTGTGCACTTCGGTCACCAAACCCGTTACTGGAACCCGAAAATGGGTAAATACATGTTCGGCGCGCGTAACAAGATCCACATCATCAACCTTGAAAAAACCCTGCCAATGTTCAACGAAGCTCTGACTTTCGTAGAGCGTCTGGCCCAGGGCAAAAACAAGATTC
>NZ_JBIUVW010000025.1:0-81765 GCF_044743155.1 Pseudomonas sp. NPDC087697
CCTGCCGCCTGCGCTGTTTGAGCAGCAAGCGGCCTAATGCTCCTACAGAGCGGTTCAAAAAAACTGAACCACAACACCGAAGGCTGCGATCTTTTAGCAGGCGACATACCCGCCTAGAAATCACCCCAAAGTTGCTGGGCCACGGCCAACGCCACCACCGGCGCGGTTTCGGTGCGCAGTACTCGCGGGCCGAGGCGGGCGGAATGGAAGCCGGCGCTTTGCGCCTGTTCGACTTCCGCATCCGACAACCCGCCTTCCGGGCCGATCAGGAACGCCAGTGTCGAAGGTTTGGCATGGCTGACCAGCGGCTCGGCCACCGGGTGTAGCACCAGTTTCAATTCAGTCTCGGTCTGCTTCAGCCAGTCGGCCAGCAGCAAGGGCGGGTGAATCACTGGCACTCGTGAACGGCCGCATTGTTCGCACGCGCTGATAGCGACTTGACGCCAGTGTTGCAGGCGTTTGTCGGCGCGTTCGTCCTTGAGCCGGACTTCGCAGCGGTCAGTGAAAATCGGGGTGATTTCAGTCACGCCCAGTTCGGTGGCTTTCTGAATCGCCCAGTCCATCCGTTCGCCTCGGGACAAACCCTGGCCCAGATGAATCTGCAACGGCGACTCGATTTGCCCGGCAAAACTTTCCGTCAACGCCACGCGCACGCGCTTCTTGCCGACTTCCGCCAGTGTGCCGCGAAACTCCTGACCTGAACCGTCGAACACTTGCAATGCATCGCCCTCGGCCATGCGCAGCACGCGACTGATGTAGTGCGCCTGGGCCTCTGGCAATTCATGCTCGCCGAGGCTCAGGGGGGCGTCGATAAAGAAGCGGGACAGTCTCATTCGGGTTCTCTGAAAAGGGTGCTGGTTATCTGAGTCGGTGTCGACATCTTTATGGGCGGCCTGCCCCTGTGGGAGCGAGCCTGCTCGCGATAGCATCACCGAGGTCTAGCAGATCGACTTCGGTGTCCGCATCGCGAGCAGGCTCGCTCCCACATAGACCGTATAGTGCGATCCATCAACCCGGATCGCGGAAGCCCGGATGGAAGTCCTTCGGCACCGCCACGCTGACCTTGTTGCTGGTGGCGATATCGATCCCTTCGCTGGCGACTTCGGCAAGGAAGTCGATCTGCTCGGGGGTGATCACGTACGGTGGCAGGAAATACACCACGCTGCCCAATGGCCGTAACAGCGCACCACGTTCCAGAGCGTGCTGGAACACTTTCAGCCCACGGCGTTCCTGCCATGGGTAGGCGGTCTTGCTCGCTTTGTCCTGAACCATCTCGATAGCCAGCACCATGCCGGTCTGGCGCACTTCCGAGACGTGTGGATGATCAACCAGGTGCGCGGTCGAGCTGGCCATGCGCTGGGCAAGGGCCTTGTTCTTCTCGATGACGTTGTCTTCTTCGAAGATATCCAGCGTCGCCAACGCCGCCGCACAGGCCAGCGGGTTGCCGGTGTAGCTGTGGGAATGCAGGAAGGCGCGCAGGGTCGGGTAGTCGTCGTAGAAAGCGCTGTAGACCTCGTCCGTGGTAACGCACGCGGCCAGCGGCAGGTAGCCGCCGGTCAAGGCTTTGGACAGGCACAGGAAGTCCGGACGGATGCCGGCCTGTTCGCAGGCGAACATCGTGCCGGTGCGGCCGAAGCCGACGGCGATTTCGTCGTGGATCAGGTGCACGCCGTAACGGTCACAGGCTTCGCGCAGCAATTTCAGGTACACCGGGTGATACATGCGCATGCCGCCAGCACCCTGGATCAGCGGCTCGACGATCACCGCGGCGACGGTTTCATGGTTTTCGGCCAGGGTCTGTTCCATCGCGGCGAACATGTTGCGCGAATGCTCTTCCCAGCTCATGCCTTCGGGGCGCAGGTAGCAGTCCGGGCTCGGCACCTTGATGGTGTCCAGCAGCAGCGCTTTATAGGTTTCGGTGAACAACGGCACGTCGCCGACCGACATCGCGGCCATGGTTTCGCCGTGGTAGCTGTTGGTCAGGGTGACAAAGCGTTTCTTGTTCGGCTGGCCGCAGTTGAGCCAGTAGTGAAAGCTCATTTTCAGCGCGACTTCGATGCAGGACGAACCGTTATCGGCGTAGAAACACCGTGTCAGGCCTTCCGGCGTCATCTTCACCAGGCGTTCGGACAACTCGATCACCGGTTGATGGCTGAAGCCTGCGAGGATCACGTGTTCCAGTTGATCGACCTGGTCCTTGATCCGCTGGTTGATCCGCGGGTTGGCGTGGCCGAACACGTTGACCCACCAGGAGCTGACCGCATCGAGGTAGCGTTTGCCTTCGAAGTCTTCGAGCCATACGCCTTCGCCGCGCTTGATCGGGATCAGCGGCAGTTGTTCGTGGTCTTTCATCTGGGTGCAGGGATGCCACAAAACCGCGAGATCTCGCTGCATCCACTGATTATTCAAGCCCATCTTCGTTCTCCTGGAGGCGGTTCGCGGCATGCGCGGCCGTTCAATCGCGCAAGCCTATGCAATGCCAGGCGAGCGGACAACCTATTGTGGCGTTTGCACATGGAAACACAGGTGCGCTACGTGGTTGTATTGACGTGCGCATACTCTGACAGGGCACGGTAAAGCTACTTCCGATTGCGTCGCTCGCTGGGGGTTAATCTTTCCTTAACCCACCTATTTCAGACTCTTGATCGTATTTCTCGATATTTCAAAGCGAAATTTTCGGCTTTAAATCGATAGATAACTCGATAGTCTTGGTCGCAGTTCTTACAGGATTTGGGCAATGCAGCTACGTAACTCTTCCTCCCGCTACGGCTGGGTCAGCATCTTTCTGCACTGGGGCGTGGCGCTGGCAGTCTTCGGTCTGTTTGCTCTGGGCTTGTGGATGGTTGGTCTCGACTACTACAGCACCTGGCGCAAAGAAGCGCCGGACCTGCACAAAAGCATCGGCCTGACATTGTTCGCGATCATGCTGCTGCGGGCGTTGTGGCGCTTTATCAGCCCGCCACCGCCAGCCTTGACCAACTACAGTCGCATGACTCGCCTGGGCGCCACGCTGGGCCATGGGTTTCTGTATTTCAGCCTGTTCGCTGTGATGATTGCCGGTTACCTGATTTCCACTGCAGACGGTGTCGGGATTCCGGTGTTTGGCCTGTTTGAAATTCCTGCGCTGATTTCCGGTCTACCGGACCAGGCAGACATAGCGGGTGCTATTCATCTGTATCTGGCGTGGGCACTGGTAATTTTTTCCGGTCTCCATGCGTTGGCAGCACTGAAGCACCACTTTATCGACCGTGATGCGACCCTGACGCGAATGCTGGGACGCAAAGCCTGATGTTCAACCTCGACTCCAAGGAATAGAAAGCATGTTGAAAAAGACTCTCGCCGCTCTGGCAATCGGTACTGCTCTGTTGTCGGCAGGGCAAGCGATGGCCGCGGAATACACAATCGACAAGGAAGGCAATCACGCCTTCGTCGACTTCAAGATCAGCCACCTGGGTTACAGCTTCATCCACGGTACTTTCAAGGATTGGAACGGCAAGTTCAACTTCGACGCCAAGGCTCCAGAAGCCAGCAAAATCGACGTTGTCCTGAAAACCGCCAGCATTGATACCAACCACGCTGAACGTGACAAGCACATCCGTACCCCGGACTTCCTGGACGCCGCGAAATTCCCCGAAGCCAAGTTCGTTTCCACCAGTGTTAAATCCACTGGCGAAAAAACCGCTGACGTGACCGGCGACCTGACTCTGCACGGCGTGACCAAGCCAGTCGTGTTCAAGGCAACCTTCAACGGCGAAGGCAAGGATCCATGGGGCGGCTACCGTGCCGGCTTCAACGGTACTACCACGCTGCAGTTGAGCGAGTTCGGTATCAAAGGCCCAGGTCCTACTTCCCAGACCCTGGACCTGGACATCTCGTTTGAAGGTGTTCAAGCGAAATAATTTTCGCTGCTGACACAAAAACGCCCCCGATCTCGCGATCGGGGGCGTTTTTGTTAGCGCGATAAATCAGCGGTTGCGAGTCAGCAACGCTGGTTTCTCGCCGCGTGGGCGGCTTGGCAGTTGATCGAGCTGCTCAGGTGTCGGGAAACGATCAGCCTTGGACTCCTTGTGCATGATCTTCGGCTGGGTACCGCGCGGGTTTTGCACTGCGGGCTCCTGACGCGGCTGCTCGTCACGGGCCGGGCGGTTGCGCGACTCTTCGCGACGGGCCTGGCCGTCACGTGGTGCGCCACTGCGTGGACCGCTGCGTTTGGCAGGCGGGGTGCCAGTGCTGGCGCCGCTGCTGTTACGCGGGCCGTTCTGACGACCTTGCGGCTGACCGGTACGTGGAGCAGCTGCGCCCGCGCCTTGTGCCGGAGCACCCGGACGGCGGCCGCGGCCCTGAGGGGCTTTCTGCTGCGGAACGTAGTCGACGCGGTTACCGAAGTTATCGACATCGTCGTCGAGGAACTCGTCCGGTGCACGGTCAGCGGCGGCGCGGGGTGCCGGACGCTGCTGTTCACGGGCCGGAGTACCCTCGCGAGGTTTTTGAGCCGGGCGTTCGCCACGGCCGGCAGCCGGTTTTTCCTTACCTCCCTTGTCCTTGCCTTTGTCCTTACGACCGCCACCACCACCGCTGCCGTTTGGACCGTCGCCGCGCGGGCCACGTGGGTTGCGCGGGTTACGCACATCCGGACGCTCGCGAACTTCTGGCTTCTCGGCTTCTACAGCGCTGGAATCAAAACCCATCAGATTGCCATCGGCAATTTTCTGCTTGGTCATGCGCTCGATGCTTTTCAGCAGTTTTTCTTCGTCCGGGGCAACCAGCGAGATCGCTTCGCCCGAACGACCGGCGCGGCCAGTACGGCCGATACGGTGCACATAGTCTTCGTCGACGTTTGGCAGCTCGAAGTTGACCACGTGTGGCAGTTGGTCGATATCCAGGCCGCGAGCGGCGATATCGGTGGCGACCAGAATGCGCACTTCACCAGCCTTGAAGTCGGCCAGGGCTTTGGTGCGAGCGTTCTGGCTCTTGTTACCGTGGATCGCGACGGCGCTCAGGCCGTGTTTGTCCAGGTACTCGGCCAGACGGTTGGCGCCGTGCTTGGTGCGGGTGAAGACCAGGACCTGTTCCCAGGCGCCGGCAGTAATCAGGTGCGCCAGCAGCGAGCGTTTGTGGCTGGCGGCCAGGCGGAACACGCGTTGTTCGATACGCTCGACCGTGGTGTTCGGCGGCGTGACTTCGATGCGTTCCGGGTTGTGCAGCAACTTGCCGGCAAGGTCAGTGATGTCCTTGGAGAAGGTTGCCGAGAACAGCAGGTTCTGACGTTTGGCTGGCAGGCGGGCGAGGACTTTTTTCACGTCATGGACGAAGCCCATGTCGAGCATCCGGTCCGCTTCGTCCAGTACCAGGATTTCCACGTGGGACAGGTCGACGCTGCCTTGGCCGGCCAGGTCGAGCAAGCGACCCGGGCAGGCCACCAGTACGTCAACACCGCGGGACATGGCCTGAACCTGTGGGTTCATGCCAACGCCGCCGAAGATGCAGGCACTGACGAATTTCAGGTCACGGGCGTAGACCTTGAAGCTCTCGTGCACCTGAGCGGCCAGTTCGCGAGTCGGGGTCAGGACCAGTACGCGTGGTTGGCGCGGGCCGTGACGCTGGGATTTGTCCGGGTGACCGTTGGGGAACAAGCGCTCCAGAATCGGCAGGGCGAAGCCGCCGGTTTTGCCAGTACCTGTCTGTGCCGCGACCATCAGGTCGCGACCTTGCAACACGGCGGGAATGGCCCGCTGTTGCACCGGAGTAGGCTCGGTATAGCCCGCTGCCTCGATGGCGCGGACTAAAGCCTCGGAGAGACCGAGGGAAGCAAAGGACATGAGTAATCCTGTTTTAGTTAGGGCTTGGCCCAATGGGATAGTCTTGCCTGGCGCGAATGGCGTTTAAGAGAAGCGCAATCGCGTCCGGTCCTGCTGGGCCTTGAAGGCTCATCTTCGAGTACTCGCGCGGGCTGAAAAGCTGCGCTGTAGCGGTGTCGAGATGCCTTAAACAAGACCGAGCGTCCGGGCGTGAGCCTGGCGGGAAGGCCGGAGTATAACAGAGCAATCACGGAGCGCTGCTTTCCTGCTGCTCAACGGTTTTTCCGTTGCTGGCTTGCGGCGCGATTAACGGGTCGGTATTTACCGGGCCGGCGCCATAACGCGCACTCAATTGAGCGTAGGCCGGTTCGCGTTTGAAGCGCTTGAGCTCGGCGCCGAAACGCTGCACCAGCAGGTCCATGCCGGCATTGCGGCGCAGGGCCAGAAACTGTTTTTCGTGGCTGATGACCGTCGGGCTTTCGCTGATCTGGCCGCGCAGTTTCAAGGTGTCGAGCAGGGTTTGGCCAACCCGGCGGTCAGTGATCAGCAGGTCGATACGCCCGCGTTGCAGCTTGCCGAAGTTGGCTTCATGGGTTGGCGCAGGTTCGCGGGTGAACAGGGTCGAGTCCCTGAAGTCCTGGCTGTACAGGTAGCCGGGGGAGGTGCCGATGGTCAGGCCGCGCAGGTCTTCAAGGGTGCGGAAGGGGTGAGGGCGATCATTGGCATAGAACATCACGAACTCGACTTCCGACAGCGGTTCGCTGGGATAGAGCAGGGTGGCGTCGCGTTCGTTGCTGTGGAAGATATCCAGCACGCCGTCGACCAATCCTTGATCCAGCATGGCCAGGCAGCGTTTCCATGGCAGGAATTGCCACTGCACTTCAATCCCCAACCGCTGGAAGACGATTGCCGTGGTTTCGTAATCCAGCCCAAGGGCCTGGCCGTTTTCCTCGTATACGTAGGGCATCCAGGGCTCGGTGACAATGCGCAATTTCTCGCCCCGAGCAGTAAAGCTCAGGCAAGCAAAAAGCACGGCTGTCAGTAATTGGGCAATGACGGGCATCGCTGGAGATTACGACGAGATTTGAGCAATAGCCAGAAACGGGTGTTAGAAGAGGGGGCTCTAGCACAAGGGATTTGGGCGTGTGATCCGAGAGTCGAAAGATCGCAGCCTTCGGCAGCTCCTACGGATTATCCGCGTAGGAGCTGCCGAAGGCTGCGATCTTTTGATCTTGCCTGTACGACTTTTAACGCGGCAGTTTCAGGTTGTTCCATACCGCCAGGCTAGGTTCAGCCTGGTTCAGGGTATAGAAATGCAGCCCTGGTGCACCGCCTTGCAGCAAGCGTTCACACATTTCGGTGATCACTTGCTCGCCGAAACCCTGAATGCTCTGGGTGTCGTCACCGTAGGCTTCCAGCTGCTTGCGGATCCAGCGCGGGATTTCCGCACCGCAGGCGTCGGAAAAGCGTGCCAGCTTGCTGTAGTTGGTGATCGGCATGATGCCCGGAACAATCGGGATGTTCACACCCATAGCCCGTACACGCTCGACGAAGTAGAAGTAGCTGTCGGCGTTGAAGAAGTACTGGGTGATCGCACTGTCGGCACCGGCGTTGGCCTTGCGCACGAAGTTGGTGAGATCGTCTTCGAAGTTGCGCGCTTGCGGGTGCATTTCCGGGTAAGCGGCGACTTCGATGTGGAAGTGGTCGCCAGTCTCTTCACGAATGAAGCTCACCAGGTCATTGGCGTGGCGCATTTCGCCGCTGGCCATGCCCATGCCCGAAGGCAGGTCACCGCGTAAAGCGACGATCCGCTTGATGCCGGCTGCCTTGTATTGAGTCAGCAGGCCGCGCAAGTCAGCCTTGCTGTCGCCAACGCAAGACAGATGCGGTGCGGCAGGGACTTTGACTTCGCTTTCGAGCTGCAACACGGTGTTGAGGGTGCGATCACGGGTCGAACCACCAGCGCCATAGGTGCAGGAGAAGAAATCGGGGTTGTAAGTGGCCAGCTGACGGGCAGTGGCGATAAGTTTTTCATGCCCAGCGTCGGTCTTCGTAGGGAAGAACTCGAAGCTGTAGCGACGGTCTTGGGACATTGGAATACCCTTGAGAGCTCGTAAGCCTGTGAGACTTGCACATCCCATGTGGGAGCGGGCTTGCTCGCGAAGGCGCCGGGTCAGTCGACATCAATGTTGAATGATTGGCCGCCTTCGCGAGCAAGCCCGCTCCCACAAGGAGAGCAGGCTGCAGGACCTATCAGTAGCGGTAAGCGTGCGGCTTGAACGGGCCTTCGACGGTCACGCCGATGTATTCAGCCTGTTGCTTGGTCAGTTGAGTGACCACGCCACCGAAACCGCGGACCATTTCCAGGGCCACTTCTTCGTCGAGTTTCTTCGGCAGTACTTCAACCGTCAGGCGCTCGGCTTTCTGGGCTGGCGACAGGTCGGCGTACTTCTGGCCGAACAGGAAGATCTGCGCCAGAACCTGGTTGGCGAACGAGCCGTCCATGATGCGGCTTGGGTGGCCAGTGGCGTTGCCCAGGTTAACCAAACGGCCTTCGGCCAGCAGGATCAGGTAGTCGTCGTTCTGTGCGTCGAAATCGCCAGGGCCGGTACGGTGAACCTTGTGAACCTGTGGCTTCACTTCTTCCCATGCCCAGTTCTTGCGCATGAAAGCAGTGTCGATTTCGTTGTCGAAGTGACCGATGTTGCAGACAACGGCACGCTTCTTCAGGGCTTTGAGCATGTTTGCGTCGCAAACATTGACGTTGCCGGTTGTAGTCACGATCAGGTCGATCTTGCCCAGCAGTGCCTTGTCGATGCTTGCTTCAGTACCGTTGTTGATACCGTCGATGAACGGCGAAACCAGTTCGAAACCGTCCATGCAGGCTTGCATGGCGCAGATCGGGTCAACTTCGGAAACTTTAACGATCATGCCTTCCTGACGCAGGGACTGGGCCGAACCCTTGCCCACGTCACCGTAACCGATGACCAGCGCTTGCTTGCCGGACAACAGGTGGTCGGTACCGCGCTTGATCGCATCGTTCAGGCTGTGACGGCAGCCGTACTTGTTGTCGTTCTTGCTCTTGGTTACCGAGTCGTTGACGTTGATGGCCGGGATTTTAAGCTCGCCCATGGCCAGCATGTCCAGCAGACGGTGTACGCCAGTGGTGGTTTCTTCGGTCACGCCGTGGACGCGGTCCAGGATGGCCGGGTACTTCTTGTGCAGCAGTTCGGTCAGGTCGCCGCCGTCGTCGAGGATCATGTTGGCATCCCACGGCGCGCCATTCTTCAGGATGGTTTGCTCAAGGCACCACTCGTACTCTTCTTCGGTTTCACCTTTCCAGGCGAAAACCGGGATACCGGCAGCGGCGATAGCGGCAGCGGCCTGGTCCTGAGTCGAGAAAATGTTGCAGGACGACCAGCGTACTTCGGCACCCAGGGCAACCAGGGTTTCGATCAGCACGGCAGTCTGAATGGTCATGTGGATGCAGCCGAGGATCTTCGCGCCCTTGAGCGGTTGCTCACCAGAGTACTTGCGACGCAGGCCCATCAGGGCTGGCATTTCGGATTCTGCGATGATGGTTTCGCGACGGCCCCAGGCAGCCAGGGACATGTCGGCAACTTTGTAATCGGTAAAATCTGCAGGCGTGTTTACAGCGCTCATGAAGAGCCTCCATTCGTAATGTATGCGAATGGGCGCCGTTGTGCGTTTAGTGTCTGGTCGATGACGACCAAGCAACGCCCCATCCGAGCCTGACAGGTCGAACCTGCTGCAGCGCCCCTCGGACAGGTGGCGGGAAAACGGTATCAATGCAACGTTACCGTTTTGAAACGGTGGCGATTATAGCGGGCTACGCTGATCTTCCAAAGCCTTTCTGCAGGTCAATGTCTGAACGGTAATCGAGACCATAGTCGATGCCCAATAGAGCTCTAGGTCGGGCTCTGCCATGATGGCGCCCATCATTCGGCAAGACGCTCAGGAGTGAATATGAATTTCCACACCCGCAAATGGGTAAAGCCCGAAGACCTCAACCCCAACGGCACACTGTTCGGCGGCAGCCTGCTGCGCTGGATTGACGAAGAAGCGGCCATCTATGCGATCGTCCAGCTGGGCAACCAGCGCGTGGTCACCAAGTACATTTCCGAAATCAACTTTGTCAGCGCCTCGCGTCAGGGCGACATCATCGAGTTGGGTATCACCGCCACCGAATTTGGTCGCACCTCGATCACCCTGACCTGCGAAGTGCGCAACAAAATCACTCGCAAAAGCATCCTCACGGTCGAGAAGATGGTCTTCGTCAATCTGGGCGAAGACGGCTTGCCGGCGCCACATGGCCGGACCGAGATCAAGTACGTCAAAGACCAGTTCCAGGATGATGCGTCCGTCGAATGACCGCGGTCCCTGTAGGAGCAAAGCTTGCTCGCGATGGGCTCAACTCGGTTTCAGCGGTGTTGCTAGTGGCGCCATCGCGAGCAAGCTTTGCTCCTACGGTACAGCGACATGTCGATCAGCCAGGGACATTGACCGTTGCCGCACTGCGACGTTGCAGGTAGATGAAGAACAGCGCGGTGAACACGGTCAGCCCTCCGACCAGTGCGCCAGTCCACGGCAGGTCTGCCAGATCGGCGCCGCTGGCCACCACCAGTCCACCGATCCATGCACCGGCTGCGTTGCCCAGGTTGAATGCGCTTTGGTTCAGGGTCGAGCCCAGATTTGGCGCCTCAAAGGCCTGATCGATGATCAGCAGTTGCAGAATCGGGCACAGTGCAAAAGCGAACACGCCCCACAGCACAAGGGTGATGGCTGCCGGTATCACCGAGTGGCTGGTCTGGCTGAACGCGGCCAGCACCAGCACGACCGCGAGGGCCATGCCGACCAATGACGGCAGCAAGCGGCTGTCGGCCAGGCGCCCGCCGAGTATGCTGCCGGCAGTCAAACCCACGCCGAACAACAACAGCATGATGGTCACGCCGTGAGGGCTGACGCCGGTGATGTCCTGCAGGATCGGTGCGATGTAGGTGAACACGCTGAACAGGCTGGTGGACGCCAGCACACTCATGCCCAACGCCAGCAGCACATTGGGTTTGCCCAGAACCTTGAATTCGCTGGCCAGGTTGGCCTTGTCCATGGCGATCTCTTTCGGCAGCCAGACCCACTGGGCGATGGCCGCAATCACGCCGATTACCGACACCGCCCAGAAAGTCGAACGCCAGCCCGCGTATTGCCCGAGTGCGGTGCCCAGCGGTACGCCGAGCACGTTGGCCAGGGTCAGGCCGGTGAACATCATCGCAATCGCCTGGGCACGTTTGTTCGGCGCCACCAGCCCGGCGGCGACCACCGAGCCGATGCCGAAGAATGCGCCATGGCACAGTGCGGTGATCACCCGTGCGGCCATCAACGTGGCGTAGTTAGGGGCTAGCGCGCAGAGGATGTTGCCGAGGATGAACATCAGCGTCATGCCCAGCAGCGTGGCTTTGCGCGGCATGTTGGCGGTGCCGACCGCGAGGATCGGGGCACCGAACACCACGCCCAAGGCGTAGCCGGTGATCAGCAGACCGGCTTCGGGAATGCTCACGGCGAGGTCGCGGGCGACATCGGGCAGCAAGCCCATGATGACGAATTCAGTGGTGCCGATGCCGAAGGCGGCAACAGCCAGTGCAAGCAAGGCGAGTGGCATGCGCAAGGTCTCTGTCGGTAGTCTTGACGCTCTGATCAGGCATACGCATGCCGGCTCCCGGCTTCGTGAGACGTCGGGTAGCGGCAGAAATTTATTGGAATAGGTATGTGCGCAACTGAGTGCGGCGTGGTCGGTTGCAGTATAAACAGCTGCTGACATATGACGAATCAATTCTCTGCAGACAAGGAGGTCGTGTGCTCGCGACGGTTCTGGTGTTGGTGGCGGCGCTGTTGCACGCGGCCTGGAATACGCTGATCAAATTCAGTGGTGAGCGGTTATTGGTCGTGGCCTGCATGGACAGCGTGGCGATGCTGTTTGTCGCGCTGATGCTGGGTTTCGTAGTGCTGCCACCGATGGACATCTGGCCGTGGATTTTCGCTTCGGCGGCCTTCGAGTTGCTCTATCGCTATCTGCTGATCCAGGCCTATCGGGTCGGCGATCTCGGATTGGTCTATCCACTGATGCGCGGTTTGTCGCCATTGGTGGTGTTGGCGCTGACGCTGATCTTTGCCGGCGAAGTGCTGACGACCCAGCAAATCCTCGGCATTTTGCTGATCCCGTTCGGCATGCTGTGCCTGCTCTGGCAGGGCGGTGGCGGGGAGCGTTTGCCGTGGTCGATGTTGCCGGTGGTGGTGCTGATCGGCTTTTGCATCGGCTGCTACACCTTTATCGATGGGCAGGCATTGCGGCGCTGGTCGCACCCGCTCGATTATCTGGTTTGGGTCACGCTGTTCAGTGCCTGGCCGTTCCCGCTGTTGGCGCTGGTGCGCAAGCGTCCGGCCTTTATGCTGTTTTGGCGTGAACAGTGGCGACTGGGCTTGAGTGTCGGGTTCTGCGTGTTGTTCAGCTACGCTTTGGTGCTCTGGGCCATGCAGTTGGGGTCGATTGCCGAAGCGGCGGCGCTGCGCGAAATCAGCGTGATTCTGGTGGTGCTGTTCGGCATGCGTTACCTCAAAGAACCTTTTGGCAGGCCCAGGCTCTTAGCCTGTGGACTGGTACTGGCTGGCATGCTCGTGATGAAGTTCTGAGCGAACGTTCACAAAACTCTAAAAAGGAATCTGCAATGACTGTTGCTCTGTGGTGTGTATTGATCGCGATTTTCTTGCCGTACGTTTGCACCTCCATCGCCAAGATTGGGGGTAAGTTCGGGCTTCGGGATAATCATGATCCGCGAGACTTTCTTGAATCCCTCGACGGGTTTGCCAGGCGTGCCCACTGGGCCCAGTTGAACAGCTTTGAAGTGACCCCGGCATTTGCCGCTGCGGTCATCGTTGCGCATCTGGCCGGCAATGCCGAGCTGGTGACGATCAACGTGCTGTCGGTGCTGTTCATCACCAGCCGTCTGCTTTACATCATCTGTTACCTGGCGGATTGGGCGATCCTGCGTTCGCTGGTGTGGTTTGTCGGCATGGGGCTGATCGCCAGTTTCTTTTTTGTGTCGATCTGAGGTTCAGTGGCTGAAATTTTCGGTGTTTGTGCGGGCCTCTTCGCGAGCAAGCCCGCTCCCACAGGAGAATGCATTCCAATGTGGGAGCGGGCTTGCTCGCGAAAGCTATCTATCAGTCGCAGCAGAACTTAAGGATTGGCTTTAACCGTGTCGGCCACCTGCGGCAGTTGCGGCAATGCCGCGCCTTTTGGCCAGAGCATCCAGATTTGTCCTTGCTGTTTCATGTCGCCGGCCAGTTGCCCGGCGGCATCGCCCGTGCCCCAGAACAGATCGGCACGAACTTCACCAGTGATCGCGCCGCCGGTGTCCTGCGCTGCGACTGGTCGCACCAGCGCGCTGCCATCAGGACGAGTGGTGGATAACCACAGCAGGCTGCCCAGCGGAATGACCTTGCGATCCACCGCCACGCTGTAACCCGAGGTCAGTGGCACGTTCAGCGAACCGCGCGGGCCTTCGTTGCTGTCGGGGTTGCGGTTGAAGAACACGTAGCTCGGGTTGCTGCCGAGCAGTTCAGGGATGCGTGTCGGGTGGGCCTTGGCCCAGGCGCTGATAGCACCCATCGTCACTTCTTCTTTTTTCAGCTCGCCCTGATCTACCAGCCAGCGACCGATAGGACGGTACGGGTGACCGTTCTGGTCGGCATAGCCGATGCGCAGTTGGCGGCCGTCTTCCAGTTGAATGCGGCCCGAGCCCTGGATCTGCAGAAATTGCAGGTCCATCGGGTCGGTCAGCCAGGCCAGCACGGGTGCTTTCACCCCTTTGGTTTCAATGGCGGCGGCATCGTCGTAAGGCTTGAGCACTCGGCCTTCAAGGCGACCGCGCAGGCGCTTGCCTTTGAGTTCCGGGTAAATGCTCTCCAGGGAGACGATGATCATGTCATCCGGCACGCCGTAAACCGGTACGTTGGCCACCGGGTTCTGCGTCAGGCTGCCCGGATAGACCGGCTCGTAATAGCCGGTGATCAGGCCATTGGCATTGCCAGCGGAAGAACGCAGGCCGTAAACCTCCAGCTGTTCCTTGAGAAAACCACGGATCGCATCAGCGGTTTGCGGCACATTGGCTGCCGCTGCGCAGGTCGTGCCCCAGACCGGGTCGGACTTCAGGCGGGTACAGGCGCTGCGCCAGGAACCGAAACCGGCCAGCAAGTCGTTATCGGACACCGTCGGCAAGGCTTCCCAGGTCGCGCTGGAATAGGTGGCGATGGCGTGGGTTTGTGGTTTAGCGTTGTCTCCACTGTTGCAACCGGCGAGCAGGGCGACCATCGGAAGGGTCCAGACCAGACTGTTGCGCCAGACGTTGAAAAGGCTGTTCATGCGGTACTTCCTTTAAAGGTTGCCCGAGCGCTTCCAGCGTTCAAGCAACCCTTATTGTTAATAGGGCTATTGGTCTTTGTCGGCGACGCGAGGATACTGGCCGACGTTTCCCGTGACCTGAAGCCACCATGACTCTTAAAAGACTTTCTGTTGTATTGCTGGCCTGTCTGACGCTGTCCGCCTGTGGCGGTGTCGATCCGAACTCGCCGCTGGGTCAGCGCAAGGCAATCTTCAAGCAAATGCTCAAAACCGGCGAAGACCTGGGCGGCATGTTGCGTGGACGCATTCCGTTCGACGGCCCGCGTTTTACCGAAGGTGCGGTCAAACTCGACGCCTTGTCCCATGAGCCGTGGAAGCATTTCCCACAGGTTCGTGAGGACGGCAAAACCAGCGCCAAAGACGATGTCTGGCAGCAGCAGTCGCGTTTCCAGGACATGGCCCGCACACTTGAGGCCGCCACCGGTGAATTGGTGATTACCAGCAAGGTTCAGCCGTACAAGGTCAGCAACCTGGGGCCGGCCGTGCAGAAAGTCGAAGACGCCTGTAGCGCGTGCCATAAACAGTTTCGTGATCACTGATTGGTGTTGCTCCGGCTGACGTCTTCGCGAGCAAGCCCGCTCCCACAGTCTATGCGGTGTCCATGTGGGAGCGGGCTTGCTCGCGAAGGCTGCCTGGAGCACGACATCAATCTTTCTTCTTATTTATCCAGCTCATCCAGCGCTTGCTGCAATTCCTTGCGGGACTCGGCGAGTTTGTCTTTGCGTTTGTTGATCTTCTCGGCGTCGCCCTTTTTCATCGCCTTGTCGAGGTCGGCCTGGCGGCTGCTGACTTCGTGCTTGGCGTCGAGCACCTTATTCTCGCGCTCTTTCTTCAAGGCGGCATCGGTGCAGTGGTCGGTGACTTCGCTCAGGGCTTTTTCCAGGCCAGCCTGTTGATCGGCATTGCCATGGGCCTTGGCCTGTTCGATCTGGGTGCTGATGGACTGGCGCTTGGCGGCACAACCAGTGAGTTCCGGTGGGGCTTCGGCAGCCATCAGCGGTGCCGCCATGACGCCGCAAAGGGTCAACAAGGCGAGCGGTGAAAGAAATTTCATAAAGGCTCCGTTTAAAAAATCATCAGGTCGGCGAGCCGATGGGCTGTTGGAGCGCATCGATACCTATTGGGTTCAAAACTGCCGGATCTCTGAGCATCTAGAAACCGTCTATTCCGGCAGCGCGTAATTGTTCGCTCAAGGCCAGCACCTGCGGATCGCGGAAAAATGCGCTCAATTGTGCAGCGCGCCCCGGGCCGATTCCGGCTTCGGTCTGCCATTGCCCAGTGTCTCGTTGCGCCAGTAATTGCCATGAATCTGCAAGTCTGGCCTCGCCCGTGGGCGGCAAGCCCAAGGCCTTCAGCCAACGTGAAAAGGGTTGTTGCCGGGCGCTTTGCAGGCTGTTCAGCAAACGGGCACTGCTGCGCTCGCCGAAGCCGTCAATGTTAGCAAGCTCTTGGGCATCGAGGGTCAACCAATCGAGCAGCCCCTTGAGGTGGCCGGCGCTGATCAGCTTTTCCCAGGTGCCGGGACCTAGATGGCGCAGCGCCAGTCCTTGTTTGCCACTGAGCCAGCTCAGCCGTGCGAGAAACTGGCTTTCGCAGCCCGGCGTCGGTTGCCAGCAACTGAGGTGGTGAAAGTCTTCTGCACGCGGCGCGCTCACCTCTGGCCGTTCAGTGCTGCGCAACACCACGCCGTCGAGTCGCGGAATGGTCAGCCCGGCAAGGCTGATGGCGACCTGATCGCCGGGACGGATATCCATTGCCTGCCAGCGCTGCAGCGAACTGACGCTTACACGTTTGATCTGCCGGTCATCCAGCATGACCGGAGCAAGCTCCAATACCGGAGTAATGCGCCCGGTGCGACCGATCTTGAAATTGACCTTGCGCACTTCGGTCAGTGCCTGGGCGAAAGGGTACTTCCAGGCCACGCTCCAGGACGGTGTTTTCGCCTGCCAGCGCTCTGCCGCCGGGCGTAGGCTCTGACGCAAGACAATACCGTCGCTGGCAAACGGCAGAGGCGTGCGATACCAGTGATCACGCCAGCGCTCGGCGTCGGCAAACGTGCTGAGGGGTTGGCTGTAGAACTCACTGTCAGAGAAGCCCAACGCTTTCAGAGCGGCCAGGCGCTCTGGCAAGCTGGTCGGACCTTGCGGCCAGTCCCAGACGAACAGCCCGATCCCGCTGGCGTCCTCCGGGCTCAGTTTTTTGCGGGCCATCAAGCCGGCCACGGTGCTGCGGGCATTCAGGCTGCCACTTTTGGCTTGCACATGATCCGCCAGGCGCCAATAGAGTTCGCCTTGCAACAGCAGGTCCAACGGCTGCGGCAGTTGCTGGGGAATTGCGGCGATCTTGCGCGCCGAGGCTGTCCAGTCCTGGCCATTGATCCCGTCACCACGGCTTATCGCCTGCTGCAGTTGACCCTCACGGTAAATCAACGTGACCGCCACACCATCGACTTTGGGTTGAACCCAGATATCGTCGCGTGACTTGAGCCAGGCCTCGACTGCCCGACCGTCGATGAGTTTTTCGAGGCCTGTGTGGGGGATTGGGTGGGTAACCGTGCCACGGGCGGTACGTAGCGGATTTTCAGCTGTTGAGGTCGGCTCGAAGCACACCCGCCAAGCTTTGAGGCGGGCGCGAGATTGGTCGTAGAGTTCGTCGGCGACCAGCGAATGCCCTTGCCGGTGATAGCTGTCGTCCCAGCGCTCGATTTGCTGTTGCAGCGCGGTGATTTCGGCTTGAGCCCGGATAGGGAGCCAGTCGGGGCAGGTAGTGGCGTGAGCGTTCAGGCCGGCAACTATCAGCCAAAACCGATCATCAGACGAAGCGTGGGCAGCATCATGAGCATCCTTGCTCGAGTTGGATGCCTGAAGGCTAGATCAGCTGTGAAGCCTGCGAGCGCAGGTAGTTTTCAGGGTGTGTCGAGAGAGGATCGCATTCCAATGTAGGAGCTGCCGCAGGCTGCGATCTTTTGATCTTTCCAATACCCATGAAAAAGCCCCGCACGGCGAACCGTGCGGGGCTTTTTGTGCAGCCGGAAAAATCTTACAGGCCGGCAGCCGCGCGCAGGGATTCGGCGCGGTCGGTTTTTTCCCAAGTGAAGGTGGTGAAGGTATCGTCACCCACAGTCTTGGTTTCCGGAGTACGACCGAAGTGGCCGTAGGCTGCAGTTTCCTGGTACATCGGGTGCAGCAGGTCGAGCATGGTGGTGATCGCGTATGGACGCAGGTCGAACACTTCGCGGACCAGTTTGATGATCTTGTCATCGCTGATCTTGCCGGTGCCGAAGGTGTTCAACGAGATCGAAGTCGGCTGAGCGACGCCGATGGCGTAGGAAACCTGAATCTCGCAACGCTCGGCCAGGCCAGCAGCGACGATGTTCTTGGCGACGTAACGACCGGCGTAGGCAGCGGAACGGTCAACCTTCGATGGATCTTTACCGGAGAACGCACCGCCACCGTGACGGGCCATGCCGCCGTAGGTATCAACGATGATCTTGCGACCGGTCAGGCCGCAGTCGCCAACCGGGCCACCGATGATGAAGTTGCCGGTCGGGTTGATGTGGAACTGGGTGTCTTTGTGCAGCAGTTCAGCTGGCAGCACGTGCTTGACGATCAGCTCCATCACGCCTTCGCGCAGGTCTTTGTAAGATACTTCCGGGTTGTGCTGAGTCGACAGAACGATCGCGTCGATGCCCACAACCTTGCCGTTTTCATAGCGGCAAGTGACTTGCGACTTGGCGTCCGGGCGCAGCCATGGCAGCAGGCCGGATTTGCGGGCTTCAGCCTGACGCTGAACCAGCTGGTGCGAGAAGGTGATCGGTGCCGGCATCAGCACGTCGGTTTCGTTGCTGGCGTAGCCGAACATCAAGCCCTGGTCGCCAGCGCCTTGATCTTCTGGCTTGCTGCGGTCAACGCCCTGGGCGATGTCTACCGACTGCTTGCCGATAATGTTCATCACGCCGCAGGTCGCGCCGTCGAAGCCGACATTCGAGCTGTTGTAGCCGATGTCGAGGATCACGTTACGGACGATGTCTTCCAGATCGACCCAGGCCGAGGTGGTGACTTCGCCGGCGATGATCGCCACGCCCGTTTTCACCAGAGTCTCGCACGCCACACGGGCGAACTTGTCTTCAGCAATGATGGCGTCCAGCACCGCATCAGAAATCTGGTCGGCGATTTTGTCCGGATGCCCTTCAGACACGGACTCGGAGGTGAAAAGGGAGTATTCGCTCATCTCGATTTTTTCCTGAATTTACCGATGGTGAGTGTCGCCAGCCGGTCGCTGAAAATGGCGGACCTGGATCAGGAAACCATTAAGTAAGCCTACATAGAGGCTTTCCCCGGGAACGAGTCCCGCAGCGGTGGCCCAACGGGCCAAATCGTCCTGTTCAAACCCCAACCAAAGATCACCGCAGGCCTCCCTGGCCCAACTTTGGTTGTGGCTACATAACTCTGTCACTAACAGGCTACCGCCTGGTTGCAGCAAACCGGCCATGTGCTTGAGCGCATCGGCTGGTGCGGCGAAATGGTGCAAGACCATGTTCAGTACAACGCAATCGCCGACCAGGCTTACGCCATTCAATGCATCGGCCAATTGCAGGCTGACGTTAGCCAGCTTTTCACGTTCGCAGACCTGACGCGCCAGTTCGAGCATTGCCGGGCTGTTGTCGAGCGCCGTGACCTGACTGAAACGGCGCGCCAGTTCCGGCAGAAAGCTGCCGTCACCGGGGCCGACTTCAATCGCTGTGGCGCCTTCGTTGAAACTCAACTTGTCGAGCAGCGCCAGCACGCTTTCGCGGTACTGCGCCAGGCCGGCGATCAAGTCTTGCTGGGCGCGAAACTTTTCCGCAACCCGTGAGAAAAAATCCTGGCTGGCAGCGGCTCGTTGCCCATGGACCTGACTGATCCGTGCCTGCACATCGCTGGGCAGGGTCAGGTTGTCCACTTCTTCGAGCAGTGCCGCGTGCAGCTTGCCGCCCAGCAGTTCGGTGTGGGGCAGGGCGCGACGATAAAAAATCGCGTTGCCTTCACGGCGGGTCGCTACCAGATCGGCCTGGGCCAGCACCTTCAAGTGGTGGCTCATGCCTGATTGACCGGTGGCGAAAATTTGCGCCAGCTCCAGCACGCCGAACGAATCATTGGCCAATGCGCGCAAAACGTTCAGCCGCAACGGATCGCCGCCGGCCTTGCACAGGGCCGCCAGCTCATCGCAATCGTCATGGCGAATGGAAGGCACGCGTAAATTCATAAGGCCAGCAGTCTAGTGATGCACTGAAATCCCTGCAAGGCCAATATCAAAAAGTTTTGATATTGCTCGATAGATGGCACTTCCTGGGCTGCGCTTCACTCTACAAACGAAGCGCGGAAAGGTTTCACCAGGCGAATCCGCATTTATCCACAGGAAAAACGTCCCGGATCGACTATCTGTCATTGCCCCGAGGCGTCCGGGTGAGGGAAAATGCTCGCCTTTTTTCCGTTTCATTCTATTCACTCTCGATTCAGAATCCGCAGGAGAACAGCGATGCCCAGCCGTCGTGAGCGTGCCAACGCCATTCGTGCCCTCAGCATGGATGCCGTGCAAAAAGCCAACAGCGGCCATCCCGGTGCCCCTATGGGTATGGCGGATATCGCCGAAGTGCTTTGGCGTGACTACCTCAAGCACAACCCGAGCAATCCATCCTTTGCCGACCGCGACCGGTTCATCCTGTCCAACGGTCATGGCTCGATGTTGATCTACTCGCTGCTGCACCTGACCGGCTACGACCTGTCGATCGATGACCTGAAAAGCTTCCGCCAACTGCACAGCCGCACCCCGGGTCACCCGGAACTCGGCTACACCCCGGGCGTTGAAACCACCACTGGCCCGTTGGGTCAGGGCCTGGCCAACGCCGTGGGTTTTGCTTTGGCAGAAAAAGTCCTGGCGGCGCAGTTCAACCGTCCCGGTCACAACGTTGTCGACCACCACACCTACGTGTTCCTGGGTGATGGCTGCATGATGGAAGGCATTTCCCACGAAGTCAGCTCCCTGGCCGGTACGCTGGGCCTGGGCAAACTGATCGCCTTCTACGATGACAACGGCATCTCCATCGACGGCGAAGTCGAAGGCTGGTTCACCGATGACACCCCGAAGCGTTTCGAAGCCTACAACTGGCAAGTGATCCGCAACGTTGACGGTCACGACCCGGAAGAGATCAAGACCGCGATCGAAACTGCACGCAAAAGCGCGCAGCCGACGCTGATCTGCTGCAAAACCATCATCGGCTTCGGTTCGCCGAACAAGCAGGGCAAGGAAGACTGCCACGGCGCCGCTCTGGGTGACGCGGAAATCGCTTTGACCCGTGCCGCGCTGAAGTGGAACCACGCCCCGTTCGAAATCCCGGCCGACATCTACGCCGAGTGGGACGCCAAGGAAGCCGGCCGTGCGGCCGAAGCCGAGTGGGATCAGCGTTTCGCTGCTTACTCCGCCGAATTCCCTGAGCTGGCCAACGAGCTGGTTCGTCGTCTGAGCGGTGAGCTGCCAGAGGACTTCTCTGAGAAGGCTGCGGCCTACATCGCTGAAGTCGCGGCCAAAGGCGAAACCATCGCCAGCCGTAAAGCCAGCCAGAACGCCCTGAACGCGTTTGGCCCGTTGCTGCCGGAACTGCTCGGCGGTTCGGCTGACCTGGCCGGTTCCAACCTGACCCTGTGGAAAGGTTGCAAAGGTGTCAGCGCTGAAGACGCCAGCGGCAACTACATGTACTACGGCGTTCGCGAGTTCGGCATGACTGCCATCATGAACGGCGTCGCCCTGCACGGCGGCCTGGTGCCTTACGGCGCGACCTTCCTGATGTTCATGGAATACGCCCGCAACGCAGTGCGCATGTCCGCCCTGATGAAGCAGCGGGTGATCCACGTCTATACCCACGACTCCATCGGTCTGGGCGAAGACGGCCCGACTCACCAGCCAATCGAGCAACTGGCCAGCCTGCGCTGCACGCCGAACCTCGACACCTGGCGTCCTGCCGATGCCGTTGAGTCGGCCGTGGCCTGGAAGTGCGCCCTGGAGCGTAAAGACGGTCCTTCGGCACTGATCTTCTCGCGTCAGAACCTGCAGCACCAAACCCGTGACGCGGTGCAGATCGAACTGATCAACCGTGGTGGTTACGTGCTCAAGGATTGCTTCGGTGAGCCTGAGCTGATCCTGATCTCCACCGGTTCGGAAGTGGGTCTGGCCGTTCAGGCCTACGACAAACTGACTGAACAGGGCCACAAGGTGCGCGTGGTTTCCATGCCGTGCACCAGCGTGTTCGATGCTCAGGACGCCGGCTACAAGCAAGCGGTTCTGCCGTTGCAGGTCAGCGCGCGTATCGCCATCGAGGCCGCTCACGGGGACTACTGGTACAAGTACGTGGGCCTGGAAGGCCGTGTCATCGGCATGACCACCTACGGCGAGTCGGCGCCTGCGCCTGCCTTGTTCGAAGAGTTCGGCTTCACCCTGGAAAACATCCTGGGTCAGGCTGAAGAGTTGCTGGAAGACTAAGTCCAGGTGATGTATTGCCTGTTCTGACGCCATCGCGGGCAAGCCTTGCTCCTACAGATTTATGTCGTGCCCGAATCTCGTGGCAATCATCTATCCGTAGGAGCAAGGCTTGCCCGCGATGACAATGGAACATTCAACGCTGAACTGACGGATTCACCAGGTAATCGAGAACCCCATGCCTCAACCGCGTCCTTACAAAGTTGCACTCAACGGCTACGGCCGGATTGGTCGTTGCGTCTTGCGTGCTTTGTTCGAGCGAGGGGCGGCGGCCGGTTTTGAAATTGTTGCGATCAACGATCTGGCCGACATGGCCAGCATCGAATACCTGACACGCTTCGACTCCACCCACGGGCGTTTTCCCGGTGAGGTGAAGGTCGACGGCGATTGTCTGCATATTAAGGGCAACTGCGTGAAGGTCCTGCGCAGTGCCACCCCCGAAGGCATTGATTGGGCGTCGCTGGGCGTCGATCTGGTGCTGGAGTGCTCCGGCGCTTACCACACTCGTGCAGACGGCCAGCGTTTCCTCGACGCCGGCGCACCGCGTGTGCTGTTTTCCCAGCCGATGGCCAGCGAAGCGGATGTCGACGCCACCATCGTCTACGGCGTCAATCAGGATTGCCTGACCGGCGATGAACTGCTGGTGTCCAATGCGTCCTGCACCACCAACTGCGGCGTGCCGCTGTTGCGTCTGCTGGATCAGGCCTTTGGTCTGGATTACGTGTCGATCACCACGATTCACTCGGCGATGAACGATCAGCCGGTGATCGACGCCTATCACCACGAAGACCTGCGCCGCACCCGTTCGGCGTTCCAGTCGGTGATCCCGGTGTCCACCGGTCTGGCGCGCGGTATTGAACGCTTGCTGCCGGAACTTGCCGGGCGAATTCAGGCCAAAGCCGTACGCGTGCCGACGGTTAACGTGTCTTGCCTCGACATCACGATGCAAACCGTCACCGACACCGACGCCACCGAGGTCAACCGGATCCTGCGCGAGGCTGCCACCAGCGGCCCGCTCAAGGGGCTGTTGGCGTATACCGAATTGCCTCACGCCAGTTGTGATTTCAACCATGACCCACATTCGGCGATCGTCGATGCCAGTCAGACCCGCGTTTCCGGCCCAAGGCTGGTGAACGTGCTGGCCTGGTTCGACAACGAATGGGGTTTTGCCAACCGAATGCTGGATGTTGCAGAACACTATCTGCAAACAGCTATCAAGCACTCTGTCCCTCAAAAAACTGCTCTCTAAAACAGCTACCCAGGAAATGCGACCCATGACCGTGTTGAAGATGACCGACCTCGATCTGCAAGGTAAGCGCGTATTGATCCGCGAAGACCTCAACGTCCCAGTCAAGGACGGTGTTGTCACCAGCGATGCGCGAATCCTGGCCTCGCTGCCGACCATCAAGCTGGCCCTGGAAAAAGGCGCGGCCGTGATGGTCTGCTCGCACCTGGGCCGTCCGACCGAAGGTGAATTCTCGGCCGAGAACAGCCTCAAGCCAGTCGCAGACTATTTGAGCAAGGCTCTGGGCCGCGAAGTGCCGCTGGTGTCCGACTACCTGGGCGGTGTTGACATCAAGGCCGGCGACATCGTGCTGTTCGAGAACGTGCGCTTCAACAAAGGCGAGAAAAAGAACGCTGACGAATTGGCCCAGCAATACGCCGCCCTGTGCGACGTGTTTGTGATGGACGCCTTCGGCACCGCTCACCGTGCCGAGGGTTCGACCCACGGCGTGGCCAAATTCGCCAAAGTCGCCGCCGCTGGCCCGTTGCTGGCTGCCGAACTGGACGCATTGGGCAAAGCCCTTGGCGCCCCGGCCCAGCCAATGGCGGCCATCGTTGCCGGCTCCAAGGTCTCGACCAAACTCGACGTGCTGAACAGCCTGAGCCAGATCTGCGACCAACTGATCGTCGGTGGCGGTATCGCCAACACCTTCCTGGCCGCTGCCGGTCACCCGGTCGGCAAATCGCTGTACGAGCCCGACCTGCTGGACACCGCCCGTGCCATCGCCGCTAAAGTCAGCGTGCCATTACCGGTCGACGTGGTGGTTGCCAAGGAATTTGCCGAAAGCGCTACCGCGACCGTCAAGCTGATCGCCGACGTGGCTGCCGACGACATGATCCTCGACATCGGCCCACAGACCGCAGCGCACTTCGCTGAACTGCTGAAGTCGTCGAAAACCATTCTGTGGAACGGCCCGGTCGGCGTGTTCGAATTCGACCAGTTCGGCAACGGCACCAAAGTCCTGGCTCAGGCCATCGCAGACAGCTCGGCGTTCTCCATCGCGGGCGGCGGCGACACCCTGGCAGCTATCGATAAATATGGCGTTGCCGGGCAAATCTCCTACATTTCTACCGGCGGTGGCGCGTTCCTCGAGTTCGTCGAAGGCAAGGTGCTGCCAGCCGTTGAAGTCCTGGAAAGCCGGGCAAAGGCCTAAGGGTCATCCATTGGCCAGGCAAAGGAGTGTTTACATGGTCAAGACGTTAGCGACATTGATCGCTGCGGGTGTGCTGGCCGGCTGCGGGAGTACCCCGAAAGCCGCGCCGGAACACGAAACCGGCGCGCCAGACAAGGGCTGTTACCAGGCCGACTGGCAAGCGGAAACCAACCCCGTGATCAACAAGCGCTCCGGGCCGGATGGCCTGGATAAATACGAGACGCGGACCCCGGCCAAGGAACATGGTTGCCCCTGACCGGTCTGACTCACTAACTCCCAGTGCTGGTGGCGTGTGCCGCCAGCCGAGGAACATTGATGAAAGGCTTGATAGCCGTGGCGTCGCTGGCATTGCTTGCCGGTTGCGCCAATATGAACCCGTTTGTGTCATCGCCCGCCAAGTCCGATAACTGGACGAACTGGGTCTGTGACAGCCAGGCACAAGTGCACTGGCGCTACACCGACACCACGAAAAACACAGTGGATGTGCGGCTTAGCGACGATCAGGTTCATCGCTTGAAGCTTGAGCCTGCGGGTTCAGGTTCGCTGTACAGCGACGACCAGCTGGCGTTTCACGTAAAAGGTGAGGAGGGCCTGGTGTACTGGGTCGCCACCAACGATTTGATCGGCCGGGGCTGCAAGGCTAAATGATTAAAAGGCCTGCGCTAAACCTGTAGGAGCCGAGCTTGCTCGCGATAGCGATCTGACCGTCAACCAAGATGTTGAATGTGATGACCCTATCGCGAGCAAGCTTTGCTCCTACAGGAGATATACCGAATTCGCAGACCGGCCTTACCCCCGATCTGCAATAACTTGAATAGCAGCCGCCGCTACGGCAGGCTTGCACGATTAACGACCCTCAACCGGGAGAGACACACACAATGGCACTTATCAGCATGCGCCAGATGCTGGACCACGCAGCCGAGTTCGGCTACGGCGTTCCAGCTTTCAACGTCAACAACCTTGAGCAGATGCGCGCCATCATGGAAGCCGCTGACAAGACTGACTCCCCGGTGATCGTCCAGGCTTCGGCCGGCGCCCGTAAATACGCTGGCGCACCATTCCTGCGTCACCTGATTTTGGCGGCGATCGAAGAATTCCCGCACATCCCGGTGTGCATGCACCAGGACCATGGCACCAGCCCTGACGTCTGCCAGCGCTCGATCCAACTGGGCTTCAGCTCGGTGATGATGGACGGTTCCCTGGGTGAAGACGGCAAGACCCCGACCGACTACGACTACAACGTCCGTGTGACCCAACAAACCGTGGCCATGGCTCACGCCTGCGGCGTATCGGTAGAAGGCGAGCTGGGCTGCCTGGGTTCGCTGGAAACCGGTATGGCCGGTGAAGAAGACGGCATCGGCGCCGAAGGCGTTCTGGATCACAGCCAAATGTTGACCGACCCGGAAGAAGCCGCTGACTTCGTCAAGCGCACTCAGGTCGATGCCCTGGCTATCGCCATCGGCACCAGCCACGGCGCCTACAAGTTCACCAAGCCGCCTACCGGCGACGTGCTGGCCATCGACCGCATCAAAGAAATCCACAAACGCATCCCGAACACCCACCTGGTGATGCACGGTTCTTCTTCGGTACCGCAAGAGTGGCTGGCGATCATCAACCAGTACGGCGGCGACATCAAAGAAACCTACGGCGTACCGGTTGAAGAAATCGTCGAAGGCATCAAGCACGGCGTGCGCAAGGTCAACATCGACACCGACCTGCGCCTGGCGTCCACCGGTGCGATGCGTCGCCTGATGGCCACCAACCCGAGCGAATTCGACCCACGTAAATTCTTCGGCGCTACCGTCACTGCCATGCGTGATGTGTGCATCGCACGTTATGAAGCGTTCGGTACTGCCGGTAATGCTTCGAAGATCAAACCTGTTTCGTTGGAAGCGATGTTCCAGCGTTATCTGAAGGGTGAGTTGAACGCCAAGGTTAACTAAGCCTGAGCGTTAAACAGCACTAACAAAAAACCCGCCGTGAGGCGGGTTTTTTGTTGGGTGAGAGTGATGGGGTAACTAAGTATTTTCCGTTTTTTACGCTTACTGAATAAGTTTCCAGTTTTTGTAAAAGAACCGGCGCAAGGCGAAGGCTGCTCCCGCAAACGAAGCGACGATGCCGTTCAGGATAAAAGAGGCCCAGGACGGGCGCAGTATGTCGAGAAACAGGCAGTAGCGCTTAGCGTCGTTCTTGTTGAAGGAGGCGTGCAGCAGGGTGTCGTCAAAGATGAACAGCGGATCGTCGTGCCAGTAGTGCTTTTGCTTCCTGACTTGAATGTACACGCCGTCATGATGGGCGGCCGGCATGATGTTGTAGAGCACGCGGTACATCATGCGCAATGGCCCGAAGTGAAAGGACGTTGACTGGTTTTCATTGAAAACCGATACGCCGATGGTCTTTATATAAGGCAACTTCTTCTGAAGTGCGGGGATGTTGAGTTCGGTATCGATCTTGCGGCCATACCATTGGAAGAACAACATGCCACGCTTTTTCTGGGCCATGCGCGCATCGAGGAATTCAATGATCTCTTCCTTGTGAGCCATGGCGGTTTCAATCACGTAGTTGATGTCGTGCTGATGGCTTTCGGGAAGGTCGCGCAACTTGTAAACATAACGGCTTGGCTTGCACAGCAGATCGAAAAAAGTATTCAGAGGCGCGAGCAACCATGTGTTACGGCCGCCACCTATAAAATACTTTTTGACGATTTCTATATCGAATATGCCATTGCGCAGGAAGTCATATATACCGCAAATACAAAGCACAATAAGAAACCAAAGGGTTGCCACCGGGAAACAATAAATAATGGCTGCAATACCGAGAATGGTTATTGCCGAGACTGCTTTCTTGCGGATGACTCGAGTGTTCATGAAACTCAGTTCCCCTGAGGCAGTGCGGGTATTTAGCTTAAAAATACCTATAGGCTCAACAAGATATTTGCCATCATAAGAATTTTCCCTGTAATGAAGTGTAATAAATATTTCCTATTTGTAAAGACTTCTTAAAAAGGAAAAGGGGGGCAGACTCATTGAGTCTGCCCCCCGTTTGATCCTGAAAGCCAGGCTCTCAGCCCGTTACTGGCTCGTCAAACCCACGCTGCTCAATCACCGCAAATACATCGGTAATGTCCTGGACCATCAAGCGCGCAACATTGGTGACGGTGTTGATGTCGCGCTCGGCGTAGTCGGGCAGGCTGGTGCATGCCATGAGGGTGAGGTAACTGAGGACGGCGTGCAGGCGTTCGCTGACGCAGGCGTGGAGTTCGCGCAGCGGTGCGTGGCTGTCGATGAGCAGGACGGGGTAGTCGGTGGCGATTTGGGTGAAGGGGGTGAAGCGGCGGGGCGGGTTTTGAGTGGTCATTGGGTGCATCCTCTTGTTTAAAGAATGATTGCCACCGTTCGCTGCGAAACAAATTGGGTGGCAGCTGTACGCGGGTTCGCAGACCGAGCAACAAGAGAACTCGGCAGACCTGAAGGTCTCCCACATACAGCCGCCATAAAGCACCATGCGAGCAAGAGGTTGCCAGCATAACTTTTTGGGACGGATGTAGCTCATGTTGATAGGGCTGCGAAACCCTGCCGCTGAGTAATGCCAGCGACGCAGTGACTGTAAGCGGCGATTTTGGCGGCTGCAACCGGGGTGTAGGACGGCGCTGCGACCATTGTGGCGAGGGAGCTTGCTCCCGTTCGGCGGCGCAGCCGTCGTAAACCGGGTGGTCTGGAGTGTCTGAGGAAATGAGGTGGCAGGGTTTGGGGCTGCTTCGCAGCCCAGCGGGAGCAAGTTCCCTCACCACAATGGGGTCATCCCTACGGGGTTTGCGGACGTCAAGATCAAGAGATCGCAGCCTGCGGCAGCTCCTACGTCGGTAGCGTGCACCCGAAGCTCCCCGTAGGAGCTGCCGCAGGCTGCGATCTTTCAGCGGTCGACACGCCTTTAGCTCACGTAATCGTGGAAAGGTATTTGTTAATGCCCGCCTGGCAAATGATTGGCGTCAGCCTTCTGTCGAAATGCCACCTTTACCGGTTCTCGTGGCCTGCAGAGTCGACCGTTAGTCGGGAGCCCGGGCTTTGGCTCGGTGATGGCTCGATGACACCTACTGCTTTCGCAGATCCCGGTCTAGAGTGACCTCTCAGTATTTGTCCGGTTTTATTCGACGGTACCGGCCTGACGTCCTAACAAGAGAAGCAGCATGGAATGCGCGCAACCCAAGCCAGGTGAAGGCAGCTCAGTTCTTTTAATAGTGGATGATTACCCTGAAAACCTGATCAGCATGCGCGCGTTGTTGCAACGCCAGGACTGGCAGGTAATGACCGCGGCTTCCGGCTTTGAGGCCTTGAGTCTGTTACTCGAACATGAAATCGACCTGGTGCTGCTGGATGTGCAGATGCCAGGGATGGACGGTTTTGAAGTGGCGCGTTTGATGCGCGGCAGCCAACGCACTCGTTTGACCCCGATCATATTCCTCACCGCCAACGAACAGTCCCAGGACGCCGTGATCAAGGGCTATGCCAGTGGCGCGGTGGATTACCTGTTCAAACCGTTTGACCCACAAATCCTCAAACCCAAAGTCCAGGCCCTGCTTGAACACCAGCGCAATCGCCGAGCCTTGCAGCGGCTGAGCCAGGATCTGGAAGCCGCGCGCGCCTTCAATGCCTCGGTGCTGGATAACGCCGCCGAAGGGATTCTGGTGGTGGGCGAGGATGGTTTGATCCGCTTCGCAAACCCGGCCATGTCCCGCCTGCTCAATGCGACAGTGACTGAGTTGCAAGGTGCGGAGTTCGTCGACTTCCTGCAAAAACCGCACGTGCCGGTGTGGGCAGATTCTGACATTTATGCCGGTTATCAACGGGGTGAAACCTGGCGCGTGCACGACGCACTCCTGCGCACCGCGCCCGGCCAGCAAGTGCCGGTGGCGCTGTCCTGTGCGCCGCTTCCATCTGAACAGAAGGCCATGGTGGTGACCGTGCTCGACATGTCGGTGGTCTGCCATCTGCATCAGCAACTGGAGTTTCAAGCCGTCACGGATCCGCTGACCGGCCTGCTCAACCGCCGTGGTTTTTACCAGACCGTGGAAAATCTGCTGTTGCGCGGTGACCGTTCCGACAGCACGTGGGTCTTGTTGTACCTGGACCTCGATGGCTTCAAACGGGTCAATGATTCGCTGGGCCACGATGCCGGCGACCGGGTGCTGCGTTGGGTGTCCGAGCAGTTGAAGGCCTGTTTGCGGCCGTTCGACATTCTGGCGCGGATGGGCGGCGATGAGTTCACTGCGTTGCTCGACCTGGAGTTCCCCGAACAAGCGGCGAAGATTGCCGAAAAGCTCATCGAGCGCATATCGATCTGTCAGGAAATTGAAGGGCTGGATGTGGCTCTGGGGGCGAGCATCGGTATTGCTACTTATCCCGATTGTGGCTCCAACCTCGACGGTTTGTTGCGCGCGTCCGATATCGCGATGTACGAAGCCAAGCGAGCCGGACGTCAGCAGTATCGTTTCTACGACCATGAGATGAATGGTCGCGCGCGCTCGCGGCTGATGCTCGAAGAAAGCGTGCGCACGGCCATCGAAAACAAGGATTTCAACCTGGTGTATCAGCCCCAGGTGGCGATTGCCGACGGTCGCGTGCGCGGGTTTGAAGCCTTGTTGCGCTGGCAGCATCCGAGTGTCGGTGATGTTCCGCCGGGGTTGTTTTTTCCGTTGCTGGAAGAGGCGCGGCTGATCAGTCGTCTCGGCAGCTGGATTTACCATCACAGTGCCAGGCAGCGAAAGGTCTGGGAAAACCTGTTTGCCGAAGATCTGGTGCTCGGTGTGAGCTTAAGCAGCACCCAGTTCGGTATGTCGAACCTGGTCACCGAGTTGCGTCAGGTGCTGGAGCGCCACGACTTGCAGCCGCATCAGCTGGAAGTTGAAATCACCGAAGAGGCGTTGATACAAAATGTTGAAGAGTCGCGCAAACAGCTGCGTCTGTTGCGTCACCTCGGAGTACGGGTAGCGCTTGATGACTTTGGTTCGGGGCCGTGCTCGTTGGCCCATTTGCGCGATCTGGAGTTGGACACGCTCAAGCTCGACCGCCACCTGATTGCCCGGATACTCGATTCTCCACGGGATGCGGCGCTGGCTCGCAGCGTCATCGAGTTGTGCAAGCAATTCGGGATGCTGGTGATCGCCGAAGGCGTGGAGACCGTTGCACAGTATCAATGGCTTGAGGCCAACGGTTGCCAGTACGTGCAGGGTTTTCTGGTGGCGCGGCCGTTGATGGCCGAGGATGCCGATGACTTTGCGCAGCCGTTTGACTGGAGCGCGCTGACGGCCTGAATTCGCTACACTGGCGGCCTTTCGTCACTCTGTTGTTGGCTCATGACCGCGCTCAAGTACCTCCAGGCTTACCCCGCTGCCTTGCAAGAGCAAGTGCGCCAGCTGATCGATCAGGATCGGCTGGGCGACTATCTGAGCCAACGTTACCCGGACAAGCACGCGGTGCAGAGTGACAAGGCGCTGTACAGCTACGCGCTGGAGTTGAAACAGGAATACCTGCGCAATGCGCCGGCCATCGACAAGGTGCTGTTCGACAGCCGCCTCGACCTGACCCATCGTGCCCTCGGTCTGCACACCGCGATATCGCGGGTGCAGGGCGGCAAGCTCAAGGCCAAGAAAGAAATTCGCATCGCATCGTTATTCAAGGACGCCGCGCCGCAGTTTCTGAAGATGATCGTGGTGCACGAACTGGCGCATTTCAAAGAGTCCGATCACAACAAGGCTTTCTACAAGCTGTGCGAGCATATGCTGCCGGGCTATCACCAGTTGGAATTCGATTTGCGGGTGTACCTGACGTGGCGGGATATGCAATAGAAGATCAAAGGATCGTCCGAAGGCTGCGATCTTTTAAACATGGAGCAGGTGAATGGACGTCAGCAAGACCAAAAGCAGCTTCTACCGTCGCCTGTACGTGGCGTACCTGATCGATAGCGGCCAGGCCAGTAACGTCCCGGCGTTGACCGAGATGACCGGCATGCCCCGGCGCACGGCGCAGGACACCATCGCTGCATTGGCAGACCTGGATATTGTGTGCGAGTTCGAGCAGGAAGAGGGCGGCCGCAACCATGCAGGGCGCTATCGGATTTTGAGTTGGGGCGCGATTGACCCGCGCTGGATCGAGCAGCATTTGCCGCAAATCAAAGCGGTGCTGGATTACCCCTGAACGTTTGCGGTGTCGCAACTGATGCCATCGCGAGCAAGCTCGCTCCCACAGTGGATCTTCGTCGTGTCGTAGATCAGTGTGGGAGCGAGCCTGCTCGCGATAGGGCCCTTACGGACGACGCATCCCGATATGCGCAATATCGTCCTCAAGATATTCCTCCCCCACCACGACAAACCCGTAGCGCCCGTAATACCCCTGCAAATGCGCCTGTGCCGACAGATAGATTGGCAGTTCCGGCCAATACTTCTCGGCCTGTTTGAGCGCATGCTCCATCAGTTCATGCCCCAGGCCCTGGCCCCGTGCATGAGGTGCAATCACCACTCGGCCGATGACCACGTCGCCGCCCTGTGAAATCGGGTCGAGCAAACGCAGGTAAGCCACCAACCGGTCCCCGTCCCAAGCCATCAAATGGCAGGTGTCACCGTCCAGGTCCAGTCCATCGACTTCCTGATAAGCGCATTTCTGTTCAACGACAAACACTTCCGTGCGCAACTGCAAAATGGCGTACAACTGCTCTTTGCCCAGATCGCTGTGGTGTTTGCAGACCCAATCAATTGTCATCTTCACTTTCCTTGAACAACGTCGCTCCGATACTAAGCGTCCTGCCGCTGGATGTCTTGCGGCAGAAAAATCTGTGATAAAGGCCAAAATGCCATCATTCATTTCTCGCAGCCTTGTCTTCTTTGTGTAATCTGCTTTGTAGCGGTTTGTTGTGGCTTCAATGAGCTACTGTTAGGACCGGGGTTGTGGCCGTGATTCGGCACACCGGCCTTTGAGTTTTGGCTAAAAACACGCTGGGCTGCCCGCCCGCTAAGGATTTTTTAGCATGCCGCGATTGCATCTAGCCTTTGCTTTGATTGGGTTGCTATTGCTGAGCCAGACCGCCACAGCAGAAAAACTGCGGCTGGTGGCCGATGCCTGGCCACCCTTTACCGATGCCACGCTGGTCAATGGCGGGGTGGCGACTGACATTGTCAGTACCGCGCTGGCGCGGGCAGGGTATGCCAGTGATTTCGAACAGGTGCCTTGGGCCAGAGCCTTGCTGGGGGTGGGCGAAGGGCGTTATGACGTGCTGGTCAATGCCTGGTTCAACGAAGAACGCACCCACATCGGGCAGTTCTCCAGCGAGTATTTGCTCAACCGGATACGTTTCATCAAGCGCAAAGATGCGCCAATCGAATACAACAACTTGCAGCAACTGCACACCTATCCGATTGCTGTGGTGCGTGGCTACGCCTATTCGCCCGAGTTTGATGGTGACGCCGCCTTGCAGAAAGTCCAGGTGCACAGCTTCGCCATGGCGGTGCGCATGCTCGCCGCTGACCGGGTGAAGCTGACCCTGGAAGATGAATACGTCGCCCGTTATTACCTGGCACGCGAATCATCCAAGGTGCGCAATGCCGTGGAGTTCCTGCCCAATCCTCTAAGCGAAAACAGCCTGCACATTCTGGTCAGCCTGAAGAACCCCGACCATGACAAAATTGTCGCCGGTTTCGACCGCGAGATTGCAGCGATGAAGGCTGATGGCAGTTATGAGCGATTGCTCCAGCAGCATGGGATGTGAGAATCCGGGTTTTGTGGTGTGGCGGATGGCCTCTTCGCGAGCAAGCCCGCTCCCACACTGGATCTGTGTCAGGCACAGAACCTCTGTACGCCGCCGAACCCCTGTGGGAGCGGGCTTGCTCGCGAAGGGGCCCGGACAGTCACCACAGATCTCAATCCTGACTCGTATCCTTGATCAAATGCGCCGCCAGCGTGCGCAACGGCCCGAGCTGCCGGCAGATCAACGCCAGTTGTGTTTGCACCAGACGCTGACCTTCGTCGATCTCGTCGGGCATTTGTTCGAGCCCGGCGGCCAGGGTTTCTTCTTCGTCACTCTGAATCGCAATCGACTGTTTGCTCGCCAACCCTTGGGCGATTTCGTCAATGCTGGCCGCCAGGCTGACGCCGGCACCGTCGATCAGCTGTTCACGAACTTCGGCGGGTAGCTGGATTTCGCGGTGTGCGCCGAGGCCCGAGAGGTAGCTGAGCAAGGTGTGGGAAAGCACCAGAAAACGGAAACCCACATCGGCTTCCTTACGGAAATGCCCCGGTTCCATGAGCATGTTGGCCAGCGTGGTCGACAGCGCCGCATCGGCGTTGTGCGCATTACGCCGGGCCAGCCGATAGGCCAGGTCATCACTTTTACCGGCGGCGTATTGCTGCATGATTTGCCGCAGGTAAGTGCTGTTGCAGGTCAGGGTATTGGCCAGCACTTTGTTCAGCCTGCGGCCCTGCCAGTCCGGCAGGAACAGGAGCACCGCCAGCCCCGCAATCAGGCCGCCGAGCAAGGTATCGAGCAGCCTTGGCAGGAACAGCCCGTAGCCGTCACCAACCTGGTTGAAGCAGAACAGGATCATCAAGGTGATCGCCGCTGTCGCCAGGGTGTAGCGGGTGGTGCGGTTGATAAAGAACACCACCCCGGCGGCAATCGCGAAACACGATTGCACCAGCGGGTTGGGGAACAGATCGAACAGCGCCCAGGCCAGGGTCAGACCAATAGCGGTGCCAAGGATCCGCTGACCGAGTTTGCGCCGCGTGGCGCCGTAGTTCGGTTGGCAGACAAACAGCGTGGTGAGGATGATCCAGTAGCCTTGCGACGGGTGAATCAAATGCACCATGCCGTAGCCGATGGTCAGGGCCAGAGGCAAGCGCAGGGCATGCCGAAACAGCAACGAGGTCGGTGTCAGCTGCGTGCGCAGACGCGTCCAGACGTCCTTGAGGTTGCGCGGAGAACGGTCGAGCAGGCTGCTGTCGGTAGCGTCGGCCAGGCTGTCGGGGTTGCTCGCGTCGCTGAGCAAGCGGTCAAGCGTGCCGAGGTTGGCCGCCAGCGCGCGCAACGAGCGCAGCAAGCCGCGCCAGGCCGGGTTGCTCTGGATGCGCAGGTGTTCAAGAGAGGCGTGCAGGTCGCTGAGAGCTTCGGCGAAGCTGTCGTCATAGACGAACGGCTGACGCATCTGGATCGACTCGGCCAGCGCCCGGCAGGCTTTGCCTTGCTGGCGCAGCAGGCGTTGGCAGCGGAACAAAACGTCGCTGTGGAAGAAGGCGTCGGCCAGGGCGTTGTACGGATAGTGCGAAGAACTGGCGCGTTCGTGGATGTCCTGGGCGAGGAAATACAGCTTCAGGTAGCGGCTGACTTTCGAGCCCGGCCGACCATTGCCGACCCGGTGCAGAATGATTTCCTTGGCGGCGTTGAGCGCTGCCACCACCCGACCATTCTGCTGCGCCAACTCCAGCCGTCGGGCTTCGACGTCCATCTGGCGGATCGGCTCGAACAGCGACGATTTGAGCTTCAGGTAAAACCCCAGCTCGCGGAACAACCGCGCCAGGCTCTGCTGCACCGGTTGGTTGGAAAACAGCGCTTGCCACAGCACCGAGAGCAAGCCGTACCACGCGGCGCCGGCCACCAGCAACACCGGTTCATGCCAGAAGTCGGTGACGGCGCCGCCGCGCTGATCCACACCGATCATGGTGTACACCGACAGAATCAACGTTGCCGAGGCAATCGCGCCATAGCGTTCGCCCAAGGCGCCGAGCATGGTGAGGCCGAAACTGGCCAGTGCCAGGGCGAACACGAAAATGTATGGGTAGGGGAATAACAGCTCGACCGAGAACGCGGCAACGCTGAAGCACACCAGCGTCACGGCCAATGCATTGAGCCGGCCCTGCCAACTGTCGTCGGTCTCGGCCAGGGCGCTGGCGATAATCCCCAGGAACAGCGGGATCAGCAGGCCCATTTCATTCTGGTACCAACACAGCACCATGGTGCCGGTCAGGGCGATGAACACCCGCACGCTGTAGCTGAATTTATCCAGCGCCCAAAGGCGCCGCAGAGACTGACGAAACGAGGTCGATGGCATGAAATGCGGAGGCCTTCCGGGGCAATGCAGCTAAATTGAGCCAGTAATGACGACGACGCAATGGCGCCGATCACATCTGACAGCAAAAAGTGTTCCTTCCTTGTACAAGTGCAATCTGCAAATCACCATAGATCCAATGTGGGAGCGGGCTTGCTCGCGAAAGCGGTGTGTCAGGCAACTTGATGCCAACTGACACTCCCTCTTCGCGAGCAAGCCCGCTCCCACCTTTATTTTGTGTACACCCTTTAGTTAGACGTACTGCGCCGCTGCGTAACCCGAAGCCCAGGCCCATTGGAAGTTGAAACCGCCCAGGTGCCCGGTGACGTCCAGTACTTCGCCGATGAAGTACAGGCCGGGGCTTTTCAGCGATTCCATGGTCTTGGACGAGACTTCATGGGTGTCGACACCGCCGAGCGTGACTTCGGCGGTGCGGTAGCCTTCGGTGCCGGCCGGGACCAGTGTCCAGCTCGCAAGTTTTGCGGCGATATCGGCCAGCTCGGCGTGGGTGTACTGCTTCATCGGTTTGGAGACGAACCAGCTGTCGGCCAGCAGGTTGGCCATCTTCTTGGTGAAGATTTCGCCCAACAGGGTTTTCAGCTCGCTGTTCGGGCGCTCGGCTTGCTGCTGTTGCAGCCAGCTTGGCACATCGTGGTCCGGCATCAGGTTGATCTCGACCGCATCGCCGGATTGCCAGAACGAGGAAATCTGCAGAATCGCCGGGCCGCTGAGGCCACGGTGGGTGAACAGGATGTTCTCGCGAAAGCTCTGATCATTGCAGCTCACCAGACAATCCACCGATGTGCCGGACAGCTCGGTGCACAGCTCTTTGAGCTGGTCGGTGATGGTGAACGGCACCAGGCCGGCGCGGGTGGGCAGCAACTGGTGGCCGAACTGCTTGGCAACCTGATAACCGAAACCGGTGGCGCCCAGAGTCGGAATCGACAGGCCGCCGGTGGCGATGACCAGTGATTCGCAGGTCAGCTGACCCAACGTGGTTTCCAGCAGGTAACCGCTTTCGAGTTTCTCGATCTGCTGGATCGACGTGTCGAGGTGCAGGCTGACGCCGACCTGATCGCACTCGTCGAGGAGCATGCCGAGGATGTCGCTGGATTTGTTATCGCAGAATAGCTGGCCGAGTTTTTTCTCGTGGTACGGCACGCCGTGCTTGGCCACCATCCCGATGAAATCCCACTGGGTGTAGCGAGCCAGCGCGGATTTGCAGAAGTGGGCGTTTTGCGAGAGGAAATTGCTCGGTTCGGTGTACATGTTGGTGAAATTACAGCGGCCACCACCGGACATGAGGATTTTTTTGCCGGCCTTGTTCGCGTGGTCGAGCAACATCACCTTGCGCCCGCGCCCAGCGGCGGTCAGTGCACACATCAACCCAGCGGCGCCAGCGCCAATGATCACGACTTCGGTAGAGCGCAAAACGGTGTCCTCATACAAAATTCAGGGCTGGCGCACCCCCCGTAGGAGCAAGGCTTGCCCGCGATCAAGGCGCTGCGGTCTAACGGGTAGATCGCGTTATCGTTCATCGCGAGCAAGCTTTGCTCCTACGGGGTGATGGTGTTGCTTACAGGATGCGTACGCGCAGCGAGCGGCCTTTGATCTTGCCGTCGCTCAAGCGCTGCACTGCTTGCTTGGCGATCCCGCGTTCCACGGCCACATAGGCCTGGTAGTCGAAGATCGCGATCTTGCCGACCTGAGCGCCTGGAACACCGGCATCGCCGGTCAGTGCGCCAAGGATGTCGCCAGGGCGAACCTTGTCTTTACGGCCAGCGCCGATGCACAAGGTGCTCATGGCCGGCAGCAGCGGCGCGCCGCCCTGGGAGGTCAGGTTGTCCAGTTGATCCCAGCTCAGCGGCGACTTCTGCAGTTGCTCGATGGCTTGGGCGCGATGGGCTTCGGACGGCGCTACCAGGCTGATGGCGATACCTTTCTCACCGGCACGACCAGTACGGCCAACGCGGTGAATGTGGATTTCCGAGTCGCGGGCCAGTTCGACGTTGACCACCATGTCCAGTGCATCGATGTCCAGGCCACGGGCGGCGACGTCGGTGGCAACCAGTACCGAAGTACTGCGGTTGGCGAACATCGCCAGCACCTGGTCGCGATCACGCTGTTCCAGGTCACCGTGCAGGCCAACGGCCGAGATGCCTTTGGCGGTCAGGTGGTCGACGGTTTCCTGCACTTGCTGCTTGGTGAAGCAGAACGCGACGGTGGATTGCGGACGGAAATGCGCGAGGACTTTGACCACCGCGTCCATGCGCTCTTCCGGCGAAATCTCGTAGAAACGCTGCTCGATCTGCGTGTCGTCGTGGAACGCCTCGGCCTTCACTTGCTGCGGATTGCGCATGAACTTCGACGCCAGCTGCTTGATGCCCACCGGGTAAGTGGCGGAGAACAGCAGGGTCTGGCGACGCTCCGGGGACTGGGCGATGATTTCTTCGATGGAATCGTAGAAACCCATGTCGAGCATGCGGTCGGCTTCGTCGAGGATCAGCGTGTTCAGGCCATGGAGCACCAGCGAACCCTTGCGCAGGTGTTGCTGGATGCGCCCCGGGGTGCCGACGATGATGTGCGCGCCGTGCTCCAGCGAGCCGATCTGCGGACCGAACGAGACGCCGCCACACAGGGTCAGCACCTTGATGTTGTCTTCGGCGCGGGCCAGGCGACGGATTTCCTTGGCGACCTGGTCGGCCAGCTCACGAGTCGGGCAGATGACCAGCGCCTGGCAGCCGAAGAAACGCGGATTGATCGGGTTCAGCAGGCCGATACCGAAGGCGGCGGTTTTGCCGCTGCCGGTCTTGGCCTGGGCGATCAGGTCCATCCCTTTGAGGATCACCGGCAAGCTTTGCGCCTGGATCGGCGTCATCTGGGCATAACCGAGGGAGTCGAGGTTAGCCAGCATGGCGGCGGACAGCGGCAAAGTATTAAAAGCGGTGGCGATGGTGGTCACGGGACTGGCCTGCAAAACAAAATGTCGCGCAGTGTACCAGCCCCGCGCTCTCCACCTGCAAATTCTGGACGAATAGTCGTAGCAGCTGCCGAGGTAGGAGGCTGCGTTGGGCTACGAAGTAGCCCCCGAGGGCGGTCCTGCGGACACGCAACGCAGCCTCGTGCCTCGGCAGCTGCTACAGGTCAGTGCTCTATATCGTGCTCGCGGCTGACCATCCGTCGACCATCCTTTGGCGAAAGCTGCAAAAAGATTGCCGCCGCCAGCATCGCCATGACGCCGACAGTGACAAACGTCAGCTGAAACGCGCCTAACACCGTGCCCACGCCATCATTGCCAACCTCTGCCGTGAAGCCACCGAGCAGGGCGCCGGCGCAGGCAACGCCGAGGCTCAGCGACAACTGCGCGACCACCGACAGCAGGCTGTTACCACTGCTGGCGCTGGCGTCGTCGAGGTCGATCAGGGTTACGGTGTTCATCGCGGTGAACTGCAAGGAGTTGATCGCACCGAGTATCGCCAGTAGCACCAGCAGCAACCAATAAGGCGTCTGCTCGCTGACCAGGCCCATGCTCGCGAGCATGATCCCCAACGCCAGGGTGTTGCCGGTGAGCACGATACGGTAACCCAGGCGTTCGATCAGTGGTCGCGCGATCGACTTGGCGAACATCGCTGCTGCCGCCAACGGCAACATGCTCATCCCCGCCAGGGACGGCGAGTAGCCCAATGCGACCTGTAACAGCAACGGCACCAGAAACGGCAGGGCGCCGCTGCCCAGCCGGGCGAACAGGTTGCCAAGAATCCCGACGGCAAAGGTCCGGGTCTTGAACAGTGCCGGCGCGAACAACGGATTGTCGATATGCCCGGCCCGCAGCCAATAAGCCGCCAGGCACGCCATGCCGCCGAACAACAGCAACATCACCCGCAAATGCGGCAGGTGCAGCTCGCCCAGACCTTCCATGGCAATAGTGATCAGCACCATCGCCGCGCCGAACAGCAGGAAACCCAAGCCATCGAAGCGGGTGCGTTCAGAGCCACGCAGGTCCGGGATGAATTTCCACACCGCGTAGCAACCGACCAGCCCGACCGGCAGGTTAATCAGGAAGATCCAGTGCCAGGTCAGGTATTGCACCATCCAGCCGCCCATGGTCGGGCCGATCAACGGCCCGAGCAGGCCGGGAATGGTGATGAAGCCCATGATCCGCACCAGTTCCGAACGCGGATAAGCGCGCAGAACTACCAGTCGCCCGACCGGTAGCATCAACGCGCCGCCCAGTCCCTGAATCACCCGGGCGCCGACCAGCATGCTCAAGGTGCTGGAGAGCGCACAGAGCAAGGAGCCGAGGCTGAACAACAGAATCGCGCCGAAGAAGATTTTCCGGGTGCCGAAGCGGTCGGCGATCCAGCCCGACGCCGGAATCAGCAAGGCGACCGTGAGCATGTAGGCAATGATCACACCCTGCATGCGCAGCGGGTCTTCGGCCAGGTCGCGGGCCATGGCGGGCAGGGCGGTGTTGAGAATGGTCCCGTCGAGGGACTGCATGAAGAACGCAATCGCCACCACCCAGGGGACCCAACGGGCGGTGATTGCGTCAAGAGCCGGGCGGTTGGGCATGGGACCTCTTGGTGGTGTGAAGAAACTATCCGCGAGAACAGTGACGATCCCGTAGCAGCTGCCGCAGGCTGCGTTCGAGGACGAAGCCCTCGCAAATTCAACCGACGCATTCTTTCCGAAGAAACGCGATTGCAGGTTTTACGACTGCTTCGCAGCCGAACGCAGGCTTCGCCAGCTGCTACGGATTGGGTTTACAGCGTCAAGGTGAGGCGGCTGACCAGCGCCCCCGGCAACAACGCCGAAGCCGTCGCCCGCTGGCTGTAGGTGCTGGCCGACAAGATAAGCTCGCGCTCACTCGTCAGCGCTTCCAGCTGCGAACCGAGCAGGCTGTAGGCGCTGTCATCGAAACGCATGGTGCTGACCGGTGCCTGAATCTCGCCGTTCTCGACCCAGAAGGTCGCGAAACGGGTCATGCCGGTCAGGCGTGCGGCGGGTTGATCCGAGTAGTTCAGGTACCACAGATTGCTGATGTACAAGCCAGTGCCGAGCTGCTTGAGAATCTCGGCTTCCGGTAATGCACCGGCGGCCATGTTCAAGGCGCTTGGCGACTCACCGCCGCTGGCGCCGTTGGCGGTCAGGCCGTATTCGGCGGCGCTGCGCGAACCCACCAACCGCTCGCCAGCCTTGCCCGCAACGATCAAGCCGAGATCGCTGCGCGGGTAACCTTCGCTGGAAAACGCCGGGCTCAGGGAACCACTGACTTTTTCATCCAGCGAGAGCAGCGGGCTGAATGCACTATCGCCTGCGTAGAGCTTTTGCAGCGGGCTGCTTTTGCTGGCAATCGACTGCGCGGAGAAACCACCCCAGCAGAGCATGCCGACGATCTCTTCCAGCGCCGCCGGCGCCAGATAGGCGCGGTACTGACCCGGCGCCAAGGTGCGCAGTGGCCGTCCCAGAAACTCCAACTGCTCTCGGGCTTGCTGGAAGCGTTTGGCGAAGCCTTCGCTGTTCCAGTCGTGCCCGGCGTAGCTGGCTTTCACCGCTTGGCCGTTGGCGTGGAACAGGCTGAAGTCGAAATTGAAGCTGTTGGCCTGATGCCAGCCGAAGGCACCGGACGAACTGGCGAAACCCCGGCTGATGGGGCCGGCGGCGTAGAAGCCGACCAGATCGAGACCTTCGGCGGCGCGGGCGATCTCGGCGACCACCTGTTCGGTATCCGGCAACGGGTGATCCTGCACATTCTTGCTCTGCCAGCCTGTGTGGTTGAGCAGCAGATACGGATCCTGCGGCAACAACGGCAGAGTCTCGCGCAGCTGTTGCAGACCTTCGGCCAAGCGCTGAAGGTCGACCTCGGGATCACCGGCGAGGGTGATGCTCAGGTCCGCATGCCGACCGTCATTGATCAGTTTGAAACCCAGGCTGGCCTGCTGGACCTGGCCAGCCTGACGCACTTTGGCGTGGTTGAAGCGCACGAAGGCCGACGATTCGGCGGCGTAGCTCAAGGTGAACTGCTCAGGTTCGCGCACCGCACTGCGCAACCAGGCCACCAGTCCTTTGAATTGCTCGACCTGACTCAATACCGTCGCCATCAGGCGTCTCCCCCAAACACGTCAATGTTGCTGAATACGCAGGCCGGCGAAGCATGGCCGACGCGGATCACCTGGTTCGGCTCGCCCTTGCCGCAGTTGGGTGTGCCCAGCACCTTGAAGGTGCTGAGGTCGCCCACGGCACTGAGGTTGCGCCAGAACTGCGCGGAGATGCCCCGGTAGTTGGGGTTCTTCACCACGCCCTTGAGTTCGCCGTTTTCAATCAACTGACCCCACTCGCAACCGAACTGGAATTTATTACGCGCATCGTCAATTGACCATGAGCGGTTAGTCGACATCAGCACGCCGTGTTCGATGCCGCTGATCAACTGTTCGAGCGGCTGGTCGCCAGGCTCGATGTTGAGGTTGGCCATGCGGTCGATGGGTGGACGGTTCCAGCCGCAGGCGCGGCTGTTGGCGACGCCGTCGAGGCCTGCGCGAAATTGCGACAGCGCGCCGCCCAGTGGACGGATCAGCAAGCCTTCGCGGATCAGGAACTGTTTGCTCGCGGCGGTGCCGTCGTCGTCATGGCCGTAGCTGGCGAGTTGCTCGGGAATGTCCGGGTCAAAGGTCACGTTGAGCAGTTTGGAGCCGTATTGCAGGCTGCCGAAGTCGCTGGTTTTGACGAAGCTGGTGCCGGCGTAATTGCGCTCGTCACCGAGGATGCGGTCCAGTTCCAGCGGGTGGCCGATGGACTCGTGGATCTGCAGCATCATCTGGTCCGGCATCAGCAGCAGGTCGCGTTTGCCTTGCGGGGTGTTCGGTGCCAGCAGCAATTGCAGCGCCTGATCGGCGACTGTCGGCCCGGCGCCGATCAGTCCGCAACGGCTGATCACGTCCGCGCCGCCTTGCTGACCGAAGTTTTCGCGGCCCAGGCTGCGGGTCTGGCTGTCGTTGCCGTCGTAGGCGGTGACATCCAGCCCTGGGTAAACGAAGCGTTGCGCCTGACGCAGTTCGGCGCCAGCACTGTTGAGGTAGATCTGCTCAACGTGAGTGATGCCGATGCTGACCTGCCAGTTCACCAGTCGCTCGTCCTTGGGCACGGCGGCGGATTCGGCGCCGAGCAGTTGGTAGCAATCGCTGAGGGACGGGAAAGGTTGTGCAAGGTTTGGTGACAGGTAATCGGCGCGCTCGCTGGAAACCGCTTGCTGGCGCAGGTCGAGCAGGGCGTGGGCGGCGATCGAGCGGGCCTGTTGTTCGGCGCGGTCGAGGGCGGCCTGCAGGCCTGATGGCGAAAGGTCGTTGGTCGCGGCGTAGGCTTCGACGCCATTGACCCGTGCGGTCAGCATCGCGCCTTCGTCACGGCTCAGGTGTGGCGGCTCGGCAACGTTCTTGCGCACCGACAGGTACTGGCCAGACTCGCGCACATAGCGCAGCGAAAAGAATTCAGCGCCCGTGCGCAAGGCAGCGAAACGCTGCTTGAGCTGGGGGTGGAAATCGAACATTGGAGAACCTCCTTGTGAGTGGCTGCGACCTCGAGGGCCTCATCGCGGGCAAGCCTTGCTCCTACGGTTTTGTGGTTAATCACACATCTGTGATTCAACCCGAACCCGTAGGAGCAAGGCTTGCCCGCGATGCTTTTGGCGGTTAAACCGGGCAACCCTTGGCGCGCAGGATGGCATCGAAACGATCCGGGTCCAGCGTTCCGGCTTCGATAGCCGCAAGCGTAGCCTTTTCCCGCGCCAGCAGGTCGTGGCATCGCACCAACAGTTCCGGCAGTTCGCTGCGCGATGCAGCCACCACGCCGTCACCGTCGCCAATCATCAGGTCGCCAGGGGCAACCAGCATGCCGGCACAGGAAATCGGTACGTTGATTTCGCCGCCACCGTCGGTGCTCGGGCCACGGTGTACGCCGCCGATGGCGTAGGCCGGCAGTTCACCGGTTTGCCACTCGTCGAGGTCACGCAGGGCGCCATTGATCACCACGCCGACGATCCCGGCCTTGAGGGCCATGGCGCGCATGATGCCGCCGAACACGGCGCGAGTCAGGTCGGCACTGCCGTCGATCACCAGTACGTCGCCGGGGCGAGCCATCTGCATGGCCTTGAGGATCATCAGGTTGTCGCCGGGACGTACGCGAACAGTCAGCGCACTGCCCAGCATCGGCGTATTGCCGTGGAAGGCTTTCAAACCCAGACCACCGACGTTGCGGCCCAGGCAGTCGCTGACGGCGGCGGCGGGGATCTTGCTGAATTCTTTCAGCCACTTCGGGTCGAGGGGTTCAACGTTTGGATTGATCAGGTAGCCGGTGGGCCATTTGCTCGAAGACACGACATCAAACATGAGTAAGCCTCGTGGCCAGCCAGGTGGCGGCTTGTCGATGGGGGCGGGAGGTGAAACGTTTGCGCGGTGACTAGATTAGGCCTGCGCGGGGGGTGGGATCAAGGGTGAAGCGGTGTGGGGAGGGTGTAAGGCAGGGAGAGGTGTGTTGTTTGGTAGAAAGCCATCGCGAGCAAGCTCGCTCCCACATTTGATTTCCAGTGTTCACAAAATCTGTGTTCACTGCCGATCCTGTGTGGGAGCGAGCTTGCTCGCGATGGGCGCACCGCGGTGTAGCGGTTACTGCGCGGTCGGGGCCACTTCACGCAGTGGCTTGCCACGTACTGGGGCGTCGCCCGCCACGTAGTACTTGGCCTTGCTGCGTGGCAGCGGCTTGCGACCACGGATCTTGTCGGCGATTTTCTCGGCCATCATGATCGTGGGTGCGTTCAGGTTACCGGTGGTGATCAACGGCATGATCGAGGCATCGACTACACGCAGGCCCTGCATCCCGTGGACGCGACCCTGGCCATCGACCACGGCCATTTCGTCGGTGCCCATTTTGCACGAGCAGGACGGGTGGAACGCGGTTTCGGCGTGTTCACGAATGAACTTGTCGAGTTGCTCGTCGGTTTGCACTTCGATACCTGGGCTCAGCTCGCGACCACGGAAGGCGTCGAGTGCCGGCTGCTGCATGATTTCACGGGTCAGGCGGATGCCGTCACGGAACTCCTGCCAGTCTTGCTCGGTGGCCATGTAGTTGAACAGGATGCTCGGGTACTGGCGCGGATCCTTGGATTTAACCTGGATGCGGCCACGGCTTGGCGAGCGCATGGAACCCATGTGCGCCTGGAAACCGTGCTCTTTCACACCGTTGCTGCCGTTGTAGTTAATCGCTACCGGCAAGAAGTGGTACTGAATGTTCGGCCATTCGAAGTCCGGACGCGTACGGATAAAACCGCCGGCTTCGAATTGGTTGCTGGCGCCGATACCGGTGCCGTTGAACATCCACTCGGCACCAATGGCCGGCTGGTTTTGCCAGAGCAGCGACGGGTACAGCGAAACCGGCTGGGTGCACGCGTATTGCAGGTACAGCTCCAGGTGGTCTTGCAGGTTCTCGCCGACGCCTGGCAGGTCGTGAACTACTGGAATGTCGAGGCTTTCGAGCAGCTTGGCCGGGCCGACGCCGGAGCGTTGCAGGATTTGCGGCGATGCGATCGCGCCGCTGCACAGCAACACTTCTTTGCGTGCTCGGGCTTCAACGCGCTCTTCAGCGCTGCCCACCAGGTAACGTACGCCGACCGCACGCTTGCCTTCGAACAGAATCTTGTCGGTCAGGGCGTGGGTGACGATGTTCAGGGTCGAACGCTTTTTGGCGATGTCCAGGTAGCCGCGTGCGGTGCTGGAGCGACGGCCTTTAGGCGTCACGGTACGGTCCATCGGACCGAAACCTTCTTGCTGGTAGCCGTTCAGGTCGGAGGTCGCCGGGTAACCGGCCTGCACGCCTGCTTCAACCATCGCGTGGAACAGCGGGTTGTTACCGGCTTTAGGAGTGGTCACGCTGACCGGGCCTTCGCCACCGTGGTAGTCGTTCGGGCCGATGTCACGGGTTTCCGCTTTGCGGAAGTACGGCAGGCAGTCCAGGTAGGTCCAGTCTTCCAGGCCAGGGTTTTTCGCCCAGCCGTCGTAGTCCATGGCGTTACCGCGGATGTAGCACATACCGTTGATCAGCGAGGAACCGCCCAGGCCCTTGCCGCGACCGCATTCCATCCGGCGGCCGTCCATGTGTGGCTCTGGATCGGTTTCGTAGGCCCAGTTGTAGCGACGGCCTTGCAGCGGGAACGCCAGTGCGGCAGGCATTTGTGTGCGGAAGTCGAAACGGTAGTCCGGGCCGCCGGCTTCGAGCAGCAGGACGGTGACGCCTTCGTCTTCAGTCAGACGGGTCGCCAGGGTGTTACCGGCAGAGCCGGCCCCGATGATGATGTAGTCGTATTCCTGGGACATTGAATGCACCCTCTTTGAATGGTGGCAGGTCGAAAGTGCCTTGAGGCCTTGCGAGTGCTTCGCACTCGATCGCGGGCAAGCCTTGCTCCTACAGGAATAACTCAGGCCCTGTAGGAGCAAGGCTTGCCCGCGATGACGGCTTCACAGGCGACGCAACTGTGTCGTCTTAGAACACCGAGGCGTAATCGCCCAGCTCGACCTGTACCGATTTGATGCGGGTGAAGTTGTTCAGCGAGCTGATACCGTTTTCACGGCCCACGCCCGACTGCTTGTAGCCGCCGACCGGCATCTTGGCGTCGGACTCGCCCCAGGCGTTGATCCAGCAGATACCGGCTTCCAGTTGATGAATCACACGGTGAGCGCGGTTCAGGTCCTTGGTGACGACGCCAGCGGCCAAGCCGAACTCGGTGTCGTTGGCGCGGCGGATCACTTCTTCTTCGGTTTCATAGGTGAGGATGCTCATCACCGGGCCAAAGATTTCTTCACGAACGATGGTCATGTCATCGGTGCAGTCGGTGAACACGGTGGGTGCCACGAATGCGCCTTTGGCGAATTCGCCTTCGGTCAGACGGCTGCCGCCGCACAAGACGCGAGCACCTTCTTCTTTACCTTTGGCGATGTAACCCAGCACGCTTTCCATGTGGGCGAAGCTGACCAGAGGACCGAAGTTGGTGTTTTCGTCTTCCGGGTTGCCCACGCGGATGCGTGCAACGCGCTCAACGATCTTCGCTTCGAAAGCCGCTTTCAGGTGGCTCGGTACGAACACGCGAGTGCCGTTGGTGCAGACCTGACCGGAGCTGTAGAAGTTGGCCATCATCGCGGTGTCGGCGGCGCGATCCAGATCGGCGTCGTCGAAAATGATCAGTGGGGATTTGCCGCCCAGTTCCATGGTCACGTCTTTCAAGGACGAGCCGGAAGCGCTGGCCATGACCTTCTTGCCGGTGTCGGTGCCGCCGGTGAAGGAGATCTTTTCGATGCGTGGGTGCTCGGTCAGCCAGGTGCCAACTTCACGGCCGCTGCCGGTCAGAACGTTGAACACGCCCGCTGGCAGGCCCGCTTCGGTGTAGATTTCAGCCAGTTTCAGGGTAGTCAGGGAAGTGACTTCGCTTGGCTTGAAGATCATCGCGTTACCGGCCGCCAGGGCTGGAGCGGATTTCCACAGCGCGATCTGGATCGGGTAGTTCCACGCGCCGATACCGGCCACGATGCCCAGTGGCTCGCGACGGGTGTAAACGAACGAAGTGGTACGCAGCGGGATTTGCTCGCCTTCGATGGCGGGAACCAGGCCTGCGTAGTATTCCAGTACGTCAGCGCCGGTGACGATGTCGACGTAACGGGTTTCGGAGTACGACTTGCCGGTGTCGAGGGTTTCCAGTGCGGCCAGTTCATCGTTGCGCTCGCGCAGGATTTCAACGGCACGGCGCAGGATGCGCGAACGCTCCATGGCGGTCATCGCGGCCCAGACTTTCTGGCCTTTTTCGGCGCTGACGACGGCACGTTCGACATCGGCGAAGGTTGCACGTTGCACTTTGGCGAGAACTTCACCGTTGGCCGGGTTGATGGCTTCGAAGGTGGCGTCGCCGCTGGCGTCGGAGTAACCGCCGTCGATGTAAAGTTTTTGCAGTTCGAAACGGGCCATAGAGTCCTCGCAAGTGCATAAGTTGTTGGCGTTAACCACTGGGCGTGCCGTAAAGCCTGGGCACGCTGATCAGTAGCCGTTCAGGGGCCGAGCGGTTATGTGTGCTCTAGCGCTCCTGCTTAGCCAGTTGGAAATCCATATATTCGTAAGCGATCCGTTGCGCCTGCTCGGTGTCGAAAGCGTCTCCCGACAGCGCGCCGCGCAACCACAAACCGTCAATCAGGGCTGCCAGCCCGCGTGCTGCGCTGCGTGCTTGTTCAAGCGGCAGCGCTCGGCGGAACTCGCAGCACAGGTTGGAATACAGGCGGTGATCGTTGATCCGCTGCAACCTGTGTAAAGACGGGTGGTGCATGCTGGTTGCCCAGAAGGCCAACCAGGTTTTCATTGCCGGGCCATTGACCTGGCTGGCGTCGAAGTTGCCTTCGATAATCACCTGAAGATGAGCCCGTGGGCTGTTATCTCCCAGCGCCTGGCGGCGCGCGGTGACGTTCTCGCTGAGGACGCTCATCAGATACCGCATCGTGGCGGCGATCAGGCCATTCTTGTCCTGAAAATAGTGACTGATGATGCCATTCGAGACACCGGCCAAACGGGCGATCAGCGCAATGCTGGCGTCCCCCATTCCGACCTGATCGACCGCCTGCAATGTGGCTTCGATCAACTGCTGGCGGCGTATGGGTTGCATACCGACCTTGGGCATCTTGCACATCTCCTTAGGCCTTCCGGTGGACGAAAAACGGCTACCGGATTGAGGGCCAGTCTATTTTGTTTTGATTGAACGTTCAATCAACAAAGAATAAGATCTGCGACAAATCGTCGCTGCCTACAGGTTTTTCCTACATGTAGTTGGCGGAAAAACGACATCCGAAAATGCTCGAAACCCACACGGGGCATGCTGCGAACCGATTTCAATGGACGCGTTGAATGGGCAAGACGCTCAGGGTCATGTGCTGTGTCATGTACGCGCACGCGATCTTCGAGGTCGGTTTTCAACGCTGCTGCCGCGGTTTCGGGCTTTTTTCGGGGTGTCTTTATATCACCCACCGTTCGGCTGCCAACTAATCGATTGGTCGGGTACTGCTTTGCCTTGTGTCCTTCTCCCGCACTGCCTGGAGCATCTGTGCAATGAGTTCTGCCTCTCTTATAAAGACCCCACCCGATAAGGTGACGGTCAACGGTTGGGTGTTCTACACCTCGACCGCATTGATCCTGCTGCTGACTGCCATCCTCATCGCCGCGCCGCAAGAAGCCGGGAGAGTGCTGGGGATCGCTCAGGCCTGGTTGTCGCGCAGCTTCGGCTGGTACTACATGGTGGTGATCGCCGCCTATCTGGTATTCGTCGTCGGTCTGGCGTTTTCGTCCTACGGCAAGCTCAAACTGGGCAGCAAGGACGACACCCCGGACTTCAGCTATGGCGCCTGGGCCGGGATGTTGTTCTCGTCCGGTATTGGCATCTCGCTGCTGTATTTCGGGGCTTCCGAGCCTCTGGATCACTACTTCAACCCACCGGAAGGCGTGGCCGGCAGCAATTTGGCAGCACGCCAGGCGGTGCAGCTGACGTTCCTGCATTGGGGCCTGCATGGTTGGGCGATTTACGCACTGGTCGGCTTGGCGGTGGCGTACTTTGCTTACCGTCATAACCAGCCGCTGGCGCTGCGTTCGGCGCTGTATCCGCTGGTGGGCGAGCGTTGGGTCAAAGGCGCGGCCGGTCATGCGGTCGACGGCTTTGGCATGTTCGTGACCCTGCTGGGTCTGGTGACCAACCTGGGGATTGGTTCGCTGCAAGTGTCGTCGGGACTGGAAAATCTGTTCGGCATGGAGCACAGCAACACCAACCTGCTGATCGTGATCATCGTGATGAGCACCGTGGCGACCATCGCTGCCGTGTCGGGCGTGGAAAACGGCATCCGCCGTCTGTCCAACCTGAACATCGTGCTGTTCAGCGGCCTGCTGATTTTCGTGCTGCTGTTCGGCCCGACCCTGCACCTGCTCAACGGCTTCGTGCAGAACATCGGCGACTACCTGAACGGCGTGGTGCTGAAAACCTTCGACCTTTACGTGTACGAAGCCGATAACGCCAAGTCCGAGCGCTGGTTGGGTCTGTGGACGCTGTTCTACTGGGCCTGGTGGATTTCCTGGGCCCCATTCGTAGGCATGTTCATTGCGCGTATTTCTCGCGGTCGTACCGTGCGTGAACTGGTGGCTGGTGTGCTGCTGATTCCGCTGGGCTTCACCTTGGCCTGGCTGTCGATCTTCGGTAACTCGGCACTGGATCTGGTGATGAACCACGGGGCGGTGGAACTCGGGAAGACGGCGCTGGAACAGCCGTCCATGGCGATCTACCAACTGCTTGAGCACTACCCGGCGTCGAAAATCGTGATCGGCGTGTCGATCTTTGTCGGTTTCGTGTTGTTCCTGACCCCGGCCGACTCGGGCGCGGTGATGATGGCTAACCTGTCCTGCAAGGGCGGTAACGTCGATGAAGACGCCCCGCACTGGCTGCGGATCTTCTGGTCGGCGGTGATCACCCTGGTGACCATCGGCCTGCTGTTCGCCGGTAACTTCGAAGCCATGCAAACCATGGTGGTGCTGGCCGGTCTGCCGTTCTCGGTGGTGCTGGTGTTCTTCATGTTTGGCTTGCACAAGGCCATGCGCCAGGACGTGCAGATCGAGCAGGAACAAGCCGAGCTGGCGGCGCGTGGTCGTCGTGGTTTCAGCGAGCGTTTGACTCAGCTGGATCTGCAACCGAGCCAGTCGATCGTTCAGCGTTTCATGGACAAGCAAGTCAGCCCGGCGCTGGAAGATGCGGCGGTGCAACTGCGCACCCAGGGTCTGGACGTTCAGACGTTGCTGGGTAAAGCCAAGCGTTGCATGGGCGTGCGGATCGAGATGGAAGAGGGCAACCCTTTTGTCTATGAAGTGAGTCTGGACGGCTATCTGGCTGCACCGAGCGAATCGCCGGGCCCGGATGAAGCGCGTACGCGCTACTACCGCGCCGAGGTATACCTGCACAACGGCAGTCAGGAGTACGACTTGATGGGCTTCACTCAGGATCAGATCACCCGTGATGTGCTCGATCAGTTTGAAAGCCATCGGCAGCTCCTGGGCCGTGTTTATAGCTAAGACTTGAGGTCTGCGGTGTTTATAGAAACACCGCAGATCCATTGTGGGAGCGAGCTTGCTCGCGATGAGGGCATAACAGTCAGCATCCATGTTGACTGACCCACCGCTATCGCGAGCAAGCTCGCTCCCACATTAAGTTCTACGCACTAACAAAAACGCCGCGATCCTCGCGGCGTTTTTGTGTCTGTTGCCTTACCCCAGGTTCTTGCCGAGCAGCGCGTGGTACAGCTCGCTGTCGCCGAGAATCCCCACCACATGATTGTTGTCGTGCAGCACCAGCTTGTTGCCGGTCTGATAACGAATCTGCAACGCGTCGCGCATGCCGATGTTCGAGTCCACCAGCGTTGGTCGACGGCCCAGGCCTTCAACCGCTTGCCCCGGTACCCAGTTCTGCAGGTCCAGGCTCGCGCCGTTCTGGCGTGCGCCCTTGATGGTGTTGCCTTCGGCCAGGTCCAGCCAGGAGTCGCCGCCCGGATCCAGGCATACAGAACCGTTGATGCGTTTGCAGTTGTCCAGTGTGCGCATCAGGCTGCGACCGCACAATACGTTCAGCGGGTTGGTGTGCGCGACGAAAGTCCGCACGTAGTCATCGGCCGGGTTGAGGACGATTTCTTCCGGCTTGCTGTACTGGATGATCCGGCCGTCTTTCATGATCGCGATACGGCTGCCGAGTTTCAGCGCTTCATCAAGGTCGTGACTTACGAAGACGATGGTCTTGTGCAGCTTGCGTTGCAGTTCCAGCAGTTCGTCTTGCAGGCCTTGGCGAATCAACGGGTCGAGGGCCGAGAAGGGTTCATCCATCAGCAGGATGTCGGCGTCCATCGCCAGTGCGCGGGCCAGGCCCACACGTTGCTGCATGCCGCCAGAGAGTTCGTCGGGTTTCTTGTTACGCCATTGGGACAGGCCGACCAGTTCGAGCTTCTCGTCGACTAGTTTGTGGCGTTCCTTCTCGGGACGACCCTGCATTTCGAGGCCGAAGCTGATGTTCTCGCGCACCGTCAGCCAAGGCATCAGGGCGAACTTCTGGAACACCATGGCGATGCGCTTGGTACGCATCATTTTCAGTTCTGCCGGGGTGCAGGAGGCGATGTCGATCTGCCGGCCTTCATGCTCGACGAACAGCTTGCCACGGCTGACCGTGTTCAAGCCGTTGATGCAGCGCAGCAGGCTGGATTTGCCGGAGCCGGAAAGGCCCATCAGCACGCAGATTTCGCCTTTTTCGATGTCCAGGCTGGCTTTTTCAACGCCAACGATTTGCCCGGTTTTTTTCAGGATCTGGTCACGGGTCATGCCCTGGTCGAGCAGTTTCAGGGCTTCACGCGGGTCCTTGGAGAAGACCACGTCGACCTGATCGAAGCGGATTATGCTCATGCGTCACCCCCTACTTTGGCGTCGGGTTGTTTGCAGATACGGTCGAGCATGATCGCCAGCAGTACGATCGCCAGGCCGGCTTCGAAGCCCAGGGCGATATCAGCAGTGTTCAGTGCGTTGACCACGGGTTTGCCCAGGCCATCGGCACCCACCAGTGCCGCGATCACCACCATCGACAACGACAGCATGATGCACTGGGTGATACCGGCTGCGATGCTCGGCATCGCGTGGGGCAGTTCAATACGGGAGAGCAGCTGACGGCGCGAGCAGCCAAAGGCCTTGCCGGCGTCCATCAGTTCTTGCGGCACATCGCGGATGCCCAGGTAGGTCAGACGGATAGGCGCGGCAATCGCGAACACTACCGTTGAAATCAGACCCGGGACCACACCCAGACCGAACAGGGTCAGGGTAGGAATGAGGTACACAAACGTCGGTACGGTCTGCATCAGATCGAGCACCGGACGCATCAGCGTGTAGAACATCGGTTTGTGCGCGGCGACGATGCCCAACGGCACGCCTATTATCACGCAGACGAAGGTGGCGAATAGCACCTGGGCGAGGGTTTCCATGGTTTCCTGCCAGTAACCCAGGTTGAGGATCAGCAGGAAGGAGGCGATGACGAAAGCGGTCAGGCCCCATTTGCGTTGAATGAAGTGAGCCAGCAAGGCGATCAGGCCGATCAGTGCCAGCGGGTTGAACCAGGTCAGCGCGAACGTCACGCCGTGGATCATCGTTTCCAGTGTCGTGGCGATCGCATCGAATGTGCTGGCGCCGTGTTTCGTCAGCCATTCTACGAAGGCAGCGATGTACTGGCCTAAAGGGATTTTCTGATCAATCAGCATGGTAGTGAACGTCCGCATGCAAGGAAAAAAACAGCCCGGGCGAGCGAACTCGCCCGGCGTCAACAATTACTGTGCAAGCTTGGCTTTCACGGCTTCCAGGCCTGGTTTACCGTCAATGGTGGTCACGCCAGCGAGCCAGGTATTGAGTACCTGTGGATTCTTTTTCAGCCAGGCCTTGGCGGCCGCTTCAGGCTTCATCTTGTCGTCCAGGATGTTGCCCATCAGCGAGCTTTCCATGTCGACGGTGAACTCCAGATTTTTCAGCAACTGACCGACGTTGCTGCATTCCTGGCTGTAGCCCTTGCGGGTGTTGGTCAGGACTGTCGCCGCACCGAAATCCGGGCCGAAATAATCGTCGCCACCGGTGAGGTACTGGATCTTGAAGCGCTTGTTCATCGGGTGCGGCGCCCAGCCCAGGAACACCACAGCGGTATCGCGCTTCTGAGCGCGGTCGACTTGCGAGAGCATGCCGGCTTCGCTGGACTCGACCACTTTGAAACCGGCGTCTTTGAGGCCGAAGGCGTTCTTGTCAATCATACTCTGGATCAGGCGGTTGCCGTCGTTGCCCGGCTCGATGCCATAGATCTTGCCGTCGAGTTCTTTCTTGAACTTGGCAATGTCCTTGAAGTCATGCAGCCCTTTGTCGTAAAGCGCTTGTGGCACTGCCAGGGTGTACTTGGCGCCTTTGAGGTTGGTCCGCACGGTTTCCACGGTGCCCGCATCGCGGTAGGCCTTGATGTCGTTTTCCATGGTCGGCATCCAGTTGCCGAGGAACACGTCCATGTTCTTGCCGTCGGCCAGGGACTTGTAGGTCACCGGCACGGAAATCATGGTGGTCTTGGTCTTGTAGCCCAACGCGTCAAGCACGACGCTGGTGGTCGCCGTTGTGGCGGTGATGTCGGTCCAGCCGACATCGGAGAAGTTTACGGTGCTGCACTGTGCCGGCTCTGTGGCGTGAGCCAGAAGCGGCAGACTGAGCATGGCGGCCAACAACAACGACGGGGAACCTATTTTCATGGGTGGACTCCTGAGTGTTTTTTTTGGCGGTGTTCTGACCGCACTTATGGGTGTTGCGGTTGGTGGGCGTGTGGAGCAGCTCTACCACGTCGCCGTGCAATCGAGTCGAGACTGATCATGGACCAGTGAATTTCTGACGCCTACAGGGTGCGTCGTATCCAGTACAGGGATGGTCGCATCCAGTGTCGGTGAGGTCGTTTACAGCTTTATTCAGCGCTTTTTAGTCCTCTGAGCCGCAAAAAAACGGCCAAAACGTGTCGTCTGGGGCCGGCGGCGTTGGTGGGCATGGGTACGTCGGTGTGAGACGTCGAGCGACATCGCAAAAGCCTGATGATGCGGTCAGATCAAAGGGTTGCCGCTTGAGCGTAGCAGCTCCGCCACCGGGCGTTTTGGCGCCCGGAATATGCTCACCGAGGAGTCTCGCACGTCATGGCTATCAGTGTTTTCGACCTGTTCAAAATCGGCATTGGCCCCTCTAGCTCGCACACCGTCGGGCCGATGCGCGCCGCGGCGTTGTTCGTCGAGTCGTTGCGCGAGAAGGTGCTGCTGGAACAGGTGCACCGGATCGAAGTCCAGCTGTTCGGTTCGTTGTCGGCCACTGGTATCGGTCACGGCAGTGACAACGCGGTGATCATGGGCCTGATGGGCGAATGGCCGGACGCGATCGACCCGTCGCAAATCGGCGTTCGCATCGACACGTTGCGTGAAACCCACACACTGTTGCTCGACGGTCGCTTGCCGGTGCCCTTCATCTGGGCGCGGGACATGCGCCTGATCGATGAGAACCTGCCATTCCATCCCAATGCGATGACCCTGGTGGCTGAAGGTGAGCACGGTGAGTTGCATCGCGACACCTACTATTCAGTTGGCGGCGGTTTTGTCGTTGATCAGAAGCAGGCCTCAAGCGGCGTGGTCGATCTGGACCGCACCGTGTTGCCTTACGATTTTTCCAGCGCGGCGGAGCTGCTTGCCCTGTGCCAGAAACACAAACTGCGTGTCGCCGAGCTGATGATGGCGAACGAGAAGGTCTGGCGTTCGGAAGAAGAAATCCGCAGCGGTCTGATGAAACTCTGGCGCGCCATGCAGGATTGCGTCGAACAGGGCCTCAAACACGAAGGCATCCTGCCTGGTGGTCTGAACGTACGCCGTCGCGCTGCCAAGTTGCATCGCAGCCTGCAAGAGCTGAACAAGCCCAACGTGATCGGCTCGACCTTGAGTGCCATGGAGTGGGTCAACCTGTTCGCCCTCGCGGTCAACGAAGAAAACGCGGCCGGCGGGCGGATGGTTACGGCACCGACCAACGGCGCGGCCGGGATCATTCCGGCGGTGTTGCACTACTTTATGAAATTCAGCGAGGTAGTGACGGACGCCAATGTCGTCGACTATTTCCTCGGTGCGGCGGCGGTCGGGATTCTGTGTAAAAAGAACGCCTCGATTTCCGGCGCCGAAGTCGGCTGCCAGGGCGAAGTCGGTTCGGCCTGCGCGATGGCGGCGGCCGGGCTGGCGGAGATTCTGGGGGCGACGCCGGAGCAACTGTGCAACGCGGCGGAAATCGGTCTGGAGCACAACCTCGGCCTGACGTGCGACCCGGTCGGTGGGCTGGTGCAGGTGCCGTGCATCGAGCGCAACGCCATCGCTGCGGTGAAGGCTATCAATGCTGCGCAAATGGCCCTGCGCGGTGACGGTCAGCACTTCATTTCGCTGGACCGGGTGATCCGCACCATGCGCGATACCGGCGCTGACATGCACGACAAATATAAAGAGACATCGCGCGGTGGGTTGGCTGTCAGCGCGGTGGAATGCTAAGACCGAGTCGCCTGCATCGCGGGCAAGCCTTGCTCCTACAGAGACAGGTACGCGTACATCCGTAGGAGCAAAGCTTGCTCGCGATGGGGCCAGAACAGTCAAATCTGCGCGCTAATTGAACACTGGTCCCAATAAGCGCCACCTTTTAGCGCGTCGCAATCAGGCAACAAATATCCTCAACGGTCGGACGTCATTCAGGGCTCCGACCGCTCGTCACCTGTGCTTGGGGTGACACTCTTTCCCGGCGTCTTTTAATGCGCTTCCCACAAGTGCTACCGATTTGCTCAAACGCAACGGGGCAGGGCGCTTGCCTTCGTGGACTGTGCTGATAACCCCCACGGCTCGATAGACACATATAGACACATCGCGACGTCGTTTTCAGGAGTTATTGAATGCGCATTCAACTTTAGGCATGGCAATTGCTCTGTCATAACAAAGCCCCGTCTCACGCAAGAGAACGATGGCCATAACAAGAGCCTCCGCCTGAGGCCATCACCCGCTTTGTGTGAGGAGATACCGCGATGACGTCGTTCAACTCCGGGGCTCAACCCCAGAACCGTGCGCCTCAATCCATCGGCTTTTTGCTGCTGGACAATTTCACGCTGATTTCTCTGGCCTCCGCAGTAGAACCCCTGCGTATGGCCAACCAATTGTCCGGTCGCGAGCTGTATCGCTGGAGCACCCTCACCGTCGATGGCGGCCAGGTCTGGGCCAGTGACGGTCTGCAAATCACCCCCGACGCCTCCATGCACAAAGCCCCCGCCCTGGACACCGTCATTGTCTGCGGCGGCATCGGCATTCAACGCACTGTTACTCGCGAACACGTGTCGTGGCTGCAAAGCCAGGCCCGGCAGTCGCGTCGCCTCGGCGCCGTCTGCACTGGCAGTTGGGCCCTGGCCTGCGCAGGTCTGCTGGACGGTTTCGATTGCAGCGTGCACTGGGAATGTCTGGCGTCGATGCAGGAAGCTTTCCCGCGTGTGGCCATGAGCACTCGCCTGTTCACCCTCGACCGCAACCGTTTCACCAGCTCCGGCGGCACCGCGCCACTGGACATGATGCTGCACTTGATCAGCCGCGATCACGGCCGTGAACTGTCGGCAGCGATCTCGGAAATGTTTGTCTACGAGCGCATTCGTAACGAACAGGATCACCAGCGCGTGCCGCTCAAGCACATGCTGGGCACCAATCAGCCGAAGTTGCAGGAAATCGTCGCGCTGATGGAAGCCAACCTGGAAGAGCCGATCGACCTCGATGAACTGGCGGTCTACGTTGCCGTGTCACGTCGTCAGCTGGAGCGGCTGTTCCAGAAATACCTGCACTGCTCGCCGTCGCGTTACTACCTCAAGCTGCGCCTGATCCGCGCCCGGCAATTGCTCAAGCAAACGCCGATGTCGATCATCGAAGTGGCCTCGGTGTGCGGCTTCGTGTCGACTCCGCACTTCTCCAAGTGCTACCGCGAATACTTCGGCATTCCACCGCGTGATGAACGCGTCGGTTCCAACACCGCCCAACAGGTGGCAATGTTGCCGATCCCGCAAGCACTGGTGCTGGCACCGTTGTCCGGACCGATGTCGGCGTTGAGCCAGGCACGTAACGAGTCGACGTTTGCCAGCGTAAGGCTCTAAACCGAGGCGTCATCAGAAAAGATCGCAGCCTGCGGCAGCTCCTACAGATATTGGCGTAGGAGCTGCCGCAGGCTGCGATCTTTTGCTTTGTTATCAGGCGCTACGGCTTTGTTGGTATTGCGCCAATGCCGGCAGCAGTTGCTTGTCTATCGCCTGGCGCACGGCAGGCAGAATCGTCGCGCTGCTGGTGTACATCTGCTTGACCATGGTCCTCAGGGTCATGGCCCGCACATCGTTCAAACCGCGTACCGCGCATTCACAGGCCTGCTCCGCAGTGGCGCCACTCGGGACTTCAAACCCCAAGGCTTTGAGCTGGCCCAACAGGTCTTCCTGGTCAATCAAATCGGCGTGCATCATGACGCAATCCTTCTTCAGGGAACGGTGTCGTGGCTCGATTCTGGTAGGGGCGATGGGTGGGGGCAAGGACGATTTGTCGCAATGGCCGCAATACCTATGAACAGGTCGTTTTCGGCTAACTTGCGGGAGGAGGGAGTGGGCACACTGGGTTCAGCTGGCTTCACGAAGGTTTGGTCACCCTCGCGCAACAGCTCCTCAACAGTAAGTTCTGCCTCGATCCTGTCACGGCTTGATCGGGGCTTTTTTTTGTCTGTGACTGGGAGAGATGAGGTGTTTGAACCGGCGCTTTCGCGAGCAAGCCCGCTCCCACATTCGATCTGCGTCGTACACAAATAATGTGTCCACTGAAGATCAGGTGTGGGAGCGGGCTTGCTCGCGAAGAACGATGACGCGGTCTAGCGTTGCAACACCAAAATGCGCGACAACAATTCATCGCGATCGATGTAGCAGCCCTGGAAATGCCGGGCGCCGCTGGCGGGGTCGAAGGCGTTGCGGGCGTGGAGGGTTCGGCGGTTGTCGAAGCACCACAGCTCGCCAGGGTTGAGGCGCTGCATCAGACGGAACCTGGGTTCGCGGGTCATGGCGATAAACCGCCGATAGGCCCGATACAACTTGGGCATCTGCTCGACCGACGCATCGAACGGTCCCCGCAGGAAGTTCGCCATGCGGATTTCCGACACCTGCCCCAGCGTATCGAGGGCGATGATCGGTGCCAGGCAGCGGTAGTCGCTGTGGCGGTCCTTGTTGCGAAACTCCACGGGGATTTCGCACAGCGCACGGAAGGCTTCGGGGTCCTCCTGACGCAAGGCGTCGGCAATGGCAAAGCCGTCGACAAAAATACTCTCGCCACCGTCCGCGTCGTTGACCAGGCAATGCAGAAATTGCAGCCCCGGTTGCAACTCGCGTGTCGGTAGATCGCTGTGCAGCGGCAGGTTGAATGCGGTGTAAGCGTTGCTGTCGGCGTCGGCCTTGGATTGCACGTTGAACAGCACACCGAAATTGCTCTCGCGGATAAACGAAATCCGCTTGGCGATCTGCGTCAGCGAGCCGGGTTCGGTGGGGATGCCACGCACTTGGGTCAGGCCGATATCGCGCAGTGCCAAAAGCCATTGCAGCAGGGCCTTGGGATCGTCCATCAGCGCTTGATACTCGAACACCGGCAGCTTCAGTTGGCTGTTCCACAGCTGGCTTCTCGGTTTGCCGGCGCTGCGTTCGGCACGGGATTCATCGTCATAGGCGTGGGCGCGCAACCAGCCGGGATCGAAGCGGCTGGTATGACCGTCCAGCCAGTCGATAGACAGACAGCCTTCGGTATCAATCCGCGTCCCGGTGGGGGATAGATCTTCAGCGACATCGACGATTTCCAGCACCTGCTCGCGGGTCACGGCATACACGCAAACCGGGCACGGACAGTTGTCGCGCAACCATTGGTGATGAAAGGGGCTGACCCGGCCATCGGCCCATGTCACCTGCACTCGGTCCGCCAGGGTTTGCACGGCGGTCAAGGCGCTGATCAGGGGGTAACTGCGGAAGTCGGCAACAGCGGCGGCGGTGTTCATGCGAGCTCCTTTTTTTGATTGTTATTTTTCCGGCGGTAGTGCGATCACGCGGCCAATATAGGCGGGTGTGGGCAGATCCGATTGCAGCGAGGTCATGGCCAGCAGTTTGTCCAGTACCGGCTCGCTGAACGGTGCCGAACGTGGGCCGGCGAGGTCTACGTGCAGCAGCATTTGTTCGTTGCCCGCCAGTTCCTGTGCGTCGCCGATCAGGTGCAGGCTGTGGTAGAGGTGCAGGCGTTTGCGGTCGTGACCAATGATCTGGGTATGCACCTCGACCTCAGCGCCGAGCTTCACTTCGTGCAGATAGTTGAGGTGCAGTTCGAGGGTGAACAACGAGTTGCCGCTGGCTTCGCGGTTGTTGCTGTCCATGCCCAGTTGGTCCATCAGCGCATCGGTGGCGTAGCTGAAAATCAGCAGGTAGAACGCATCGCGCAGATGACCGTTGTAGTCGACCCAGTCGGGGGCGATGGTGGTGGTATAGGTGGTGAGGGCGGGCATGATGTGTGTTCCGACAATGATGGTGACTGGACTGACGCTATCGCGAGCAAGCTCGCTCCCACAGGGATCTACTGGGTGACACAAATAGCAGTCACACTCCAAATCAACTGTGGGAGCGAGCTTGCTCGCGAAGGGGCCAGACCTGCTGGCCCATAAGCCCGATGGTTATTCGCTAAAGGTCATGCCATGCTTTTCCTTGGTGGTCTTCACCGCCTCAAGTACCGCCAGCAGGCAATCATCACGATAGCGTTCCAGCGCCGAAATGCTGTGTTTGCCCAGTTGATCGCTGGTGCCGTCGACCACGTCGTCGATCAGCTTGTCGGTCAGTTCCGGTGCCGGCAGGTAAGTCCATGGCAGTTGCAGTGCCGGACCGAATTGCGCCATGAAGTGCCGCATACCGGCATCGCCGCCGGCCAGGGTGTAGGTCAGGAACGTGCCCATGAACGACCAGCGCAACCCCGCGCCAAAACGAATCGCATCGTCGATTTCGCCGGTGGTCGCCACGCCGTCGTTGACCAGGTGCAGCGCCTCGCGCCACAACGCTTCGAGCAGACGGTCGGCGATAAAGCCCGGTACTTCCTTGCGTACATGCAGTGGGCGCATGCCCAGCGATTCGTAGACCTTCATCGCTGCCTGTACAGCTTCTGGTGCGGTGTTCTTGCCGCCGACCACTTCCACCAAAGGCAGCAGGTAAACCGGGTTGAACGGATGCCCGACCACGCAACGTTCCGGGTGGGTCGAGCCCTCGTAGAACTCGCTTGGCAACAGCCCCGAGGTACTGGAGCCGATCAGTGCGTTGGGCTTGGCTGCTGCACTGATCTTGCTGTGCAGTTCGAGCTTCAGTTCAAGGCGTTCCGGGGCGCTTTCCTGAATGAAATCAGCATCACGCACGCATTCTTCGATGGTCGCGACAAAGCGCAGACGATCCTGCGACGCACCAGGTGCCAGGCCTTGTTTCTCCAGCGCGCCCCAGGCATTCGCGACGCGTTTGCGCAGGGCGGCTTCGGCACCGGGTGCCGGGTCCCAGGCCACCACATCAAGGCCATGGGCGAGGGCGCGGGACACCCAACCGCTGCCGATGACACCACTGCCCAGCGCGGCGAACGTTTTGATCTCGGTGATAAAGCTCATGGCAAATTCCTAAGGAGTTCTTCGACCCTGTAGGAGCAAAGCTTGCTCGCGATAGCGTCTGTCCATTCGACACATCTTCTGCAGCTGGAATACCGCTATCGCGAGCAAGCTTTGCTCCTACAGGTGGTATGTATTGGGGTCAGCCGCGCTTGGTCAGGCCCATCTTCGCCCGGCCTTCGGCTGGGGTCAGAACGCGGGCGCCGAGGCGGCTGAGGATTTCGCTGGCGCGTTCGACCAGCTGACCGTTGGTTGCCAGTACGCCGCGATCCAGCCAGATGTTGTCTTCCAGCCCGACCCGCACGTTGCCGCCCAGCAGCACCGCTTGGGCCGCCATTGGCATTTGCATGCGGCCGATGCCGAAGCCGGCCCAGACCGCATTGGCCGGCAGGTTGTCGACCATGGCTTTCATGGTGGTGGTGTCGGCCGGCGCGCCCCATGGGATGCCCAGGCACAGCTGGAACAGCGGGTCGTCGAGCAGGCCTTCTTTGATCAGCTGTTTGGCGAACCACAGGTGACCCGTGTCGAAGATTTCCAGCTCGGCTTTCACGCCCAGCTCTTGAATGCGTTTGGCGCCTGCGCGCAGCTGCGCCGGGGTGGAAACGTAAATGGTGTCCCCGTCACCGAAGTTCAGGGTGCCGCAATCGAGTGTGCAGATTTCCGGCAGCAGCTCTTCGACGTGAGCCAGACGGGTCAGCGGGCCGACCAGGTCAGTGTTCGGGCCGAACTCCATCGGGTTCTCGCCAGCGCCGATTTCCAGGTCGCCGCCCATGCCGGCAGTCAGGTTGACGATGATGTCGACGTCCGCTTCGCGAATGCGCTCCATCACTTCGCGGTACAGCGCCACGTCGCGGCTGAACTTGCCGGTTTCAGGGTTGCGCACATGGCAGTGGACCACGGTGGCCCCGGCTTTGGCGGCTTCTACCGCGGCGGCGGCGATCTGTTTTGGGGTGACCGGCACGTGTGGGCTCTTGGCGGTCGTGTCGCCAGCACCGGTGAGTGCGCAGGTGATGATGACGTCGTGGTTCATGGTGGGGTTTTCCTTCAGGCCTGATTTTCTGGGCGTAGTTTTGGGGCGTAGCGATCCCGCTCGCAGCCGAAACCGGCTGCGAAGAGGGGGTTCATTCCGGGTTACTTACTGGTCAATTGCAGGTTGTCGGCGGCCGGTTTGCCGTCGAAGGTGGTCACGCCTTCAAGCCAGCGTTGCTTGTCTTGCGGGTGATCCTTGAGCCATTGCTTGGCCGATTCGAAAGCGTCCTTGTGATCGAGCAGCGGCTGCATCATCCGGCTCTCGTCTTCGGCGGTGAAGGTCAGGTTGCTCAGCAAGCGGCTGACGTTCGGGCACTGGCTGGCATAGTTCGGTGCGGTCACGGTCCAGACGGTGGCCGAGCCTTCGTTCGGGCCCAGGGCATCCTGGCTGCCGGTGAGGTAGGTCATTTTCACGTTGACGTTCATCGGGTGCGGCGCCCAACCGAAGAACACCACGGCTTCGTTGCGTCGAACGGCGCGATCCACTGCCGCGAGCATGCCGGCTTCACTGGATTCGACCAGTTGGAACTTGCCCAGGCCGAACTGGTTCTTGGCGATCATTTCCTTGATCTGGGTGTTGGCGCCCGAACCTGGCTCGATGCCGTAGATCTTGCCGCCCAGTTCTTTTTCGAACTTGGCAATGTCGGCGAAGGTTTTCAGGCCCTTGTCAGCCAGGTAAGTCGGCACGGCCAGCGTGGCGCGGGCATCTTTGAGGCTCGGTTCACCGAGGACGGTGACTTGTTTGCCGGCGACGAACGGGGTGATGGTCTGGGTCATCAGCGGGTTCCAGTAGCCGAGGAACATGTCCAGGCGCTGGTCGCGGATGCCGGCGAAGATGATTTGCTGGGACGCACTGGTTTGTTTGGTCTTGTAGCCGAGGCCATCGAGCAGAACCTGGGTCATGGCGCTGGTGGCGATCACGTCGGTCCAGTTCACCACACCCATGCGCACGTTCTGGCACGCGGCGGGGTCGGCAGCCATAGCGCCGGAACTCAAGAAAGCGGTACCGCTGAGTGCAAGAACACAGCTGCTGATCAGTCGTTTCATGGTGGGATCCTCGGCAGGTCATTATTGTGGGGTCCGGCATCTGTTGTGCCGGTGGTGTCAAGTTACGCAGCTGAACATGGCAGAAAACGCACAGCGGCGACCAGCTCTTGCACTGCAGCGACCTGTGCTCTTGTCTGTCGCTTGCAAGTGGCGTATCAACGTCCACACGCTGCCCGCCATCCGAGTGCGTTCCATGTCCCAGGATTTCTACTTTTTGTTGATGCCGGGTTTCTCGGCCATCGGTTTCATCTCGGCGATCGAACCGCTGCGGGTGGCCAACCGCTTTCGCGGCGAGCTGTACCGCTGGCATGTGCTGAGCGCCGACGGCGGCCCGGTATTGGCGAGCAACGGCATGTCGCTCAACGCCGATGCGGCGCTGGAACCGCTGAAAAAGGGTGCGACCTTGCTGGTGGTTGCCGGTTTTGAACCGCTGAAGTTCGTCAACCCTCTGCTTACGCACTGGCTGCGCCGCCTCGATCATGACGGTGTAACCCTCGGCGGTATCGACACCGGCAGTTTCGTACTCGCAGAAGCGGGTCTGCTCGACGGCCACCGCGTGACTCTGCACTGGGAAGCCATCGATGCCTTCAAGGAATCTTATCCACAGCTCAGCGTCACCCAGGAGCTGTTCGAAATCGACCGCCGCCGCATTACTTCGGCAGGTGGTACAGCGTCTATCGACCTGATGCTCGACCTGATCGCTCAGGCCTACGGCCCGGAGCTGGCGATCCAGGTCAGCGAGCAATTCGTGCTCGGGCGCATCCGCCCGCGCAAAGACCACCAACGCATGCAGATCGCCACGCGCTATGGCATCAGCAACAAGAAACTGGTGCAGGTGATTGGCGAGATGGAACAGCACAGCGAACCGCCTCTCAGCACCCTGGAGCTGGCGGATTCGATCAAAGTGACACGACGTCAGCTTGAGCGCCTGTTCCGCTTGCACCTCAACGACACGCCGAGCAATTTCTACCTGGGGCTAAGACTGGAAAAAGCCCGGCAACTGCTGCGCCAGACCGACATGAGCGTGTTGGAAGTGAGCATTGCCTGCGGGTTTGAATCGCCGTCGTATTTCACCCGAAGTTATCGGACGCGGTTTGCGCGCTGTCCGCGTGAGGATCGGCGGCGGTTGGGGGATGGGCGAGAGGTGGTTTGACAGGTATTTATAGTCAATTATACTCGATACTATAATTTATAGTCGTTTCAATAATTGAGTATAAACCCTTGTCGAAAAGCACCGGTTTTGTGTTCCGTCGCCCCAGTCTGGCCCAAAACATTGCGGACGGTTTGATGGGGGCCGGAATTCAGGATTACACCTCTGGCCTGTTCTTGGCCGCGCCACGGCGCACCGGGAAAAGTACATTCCTGCGTGAAGACCTGATACCAGAGTGTGAGTCCCGAGGTTGGTTGGCGGTCTACGTCGATCTTTGGGCCAACCGAGAAAAAGACCCTGCCGACCTGATCGCTGCCGCCATTGCGGGGGCGCTGGTACCGTATGAGAAGGGCATTCGCAAACTGGCCAAGTCGATGGGCGTCGAGAAACTCAGTTTCCTGCGTACGCTGTCCTGGGATTTCAGCAAGCCACAATTGCCCGAAGACGCGACGCTGACTCAAGCTCTGGAATTACTGCACAACGCCGCTGGCAAGACCGTTGTGCTGGTGATCGACGAAGCCCAGCACGCGTTGAGCTCTGAAGCGGGGGGCAACGCCATGTTTGGGCTCAAGGCTGCCCGGGATCAGCTGAATCAAGGGCGCGAGGGAGAGTCCAGTGGTTTGCGTCTGGTGTTCACGGGGTCCAATCGCGACAAACTGGCTCACTTGGTGCTGAGCCGGAACCAGCCTTTCTACGGCTCCAGCATCACCCCGTTCCCGCTATTGAGCAAAGCGTTCACCCAAGCCTACACCGCCCATTTGAATGCTCATCTGGCACAGACCAACCAGTTTGTCGCCGAAGATATCGACGAGGCTTTCGAACTGGTGGGGCGTCGACCTGAAATGCTCCGCACCATCATTGGCGAAGTCGCACTGGAGCTGGGCGAAGCCAGCAATCTCAGCCAATTGCTGCGAAGCAGCGCCGAGTTGCTGCGTGCCGGCGTCTGGACTGAGTTTGAAAGTGCCTGGAACGCCCTGACCGTTGCTCAGCGTGCAGTGCTGGAGGTGATGGTCGAGCGCTCGCAGAACAACGAACCCTTTGCGCCTTTCACCGACGCGACGTTGGTCGCGGTGGCAAAAGCGCTGGAAACGATGGGCAGTGAGGTGGTGCCGGGCACCCAGACCATTCAGGCGTGCATCGAGGCTCTGCGTGAAAAGGAGCTGGTCTGGAAATCGAATCGCGGCGCTTATGCGCTTGAGGACAAGTCGTTTGCCGACTGGCTGAAGCACCATCGCACCCAGAAGGCTCAGTAAGCTTACTTTTTCATCAGCCCTGAACACGCCGCCTTGTACGCCTCATGCTGATACTTGTTCAGTGTCGCCGGTAGTGCAAAGTCGAACTTCTTGTTCTGCGCGTTAATGGTCTGCGGTGACAGCAGCGTCACCTCGCAGTTGTCCAGCAACTGGAAAACCCCTTCGATCTTGAAGGTAGTCGGGCCGCCGGCGAACTCGCCTTTTTTGCTGCGTTTCTTGATCGCAATACGCTCGATGCCGTTGTCGCGAACAAACGCGCTGACCTGCACGGCGAAGGCTTTGACGTTGGTGGCTTCGTCATCGTCGTCGAGGGCGATTTTCTTGGTGTTCAGGGCAACGTGGGTCAGCGCCTGATTGTCGAGCGAGGCGACGGCGATGATCGCTTCGCTGCCTTTGATTTCGATGCCGCAGATTTTCATGGACTCGCCTTGAGATGATGGTGCTGTTGCAGTGCTGTAGAGCCGCGTTTACTCCTGATCGATCGATTCCAAAAACTCCGACCGCTCGTCGCTTTTGCTCGCCAGACAATCGTTAAGGTCGATGGTATAGGCCTTGGTGCCCACCGCTGCGGGGAACGGTGCAATAGCGCAATCGGCATCCCGTGACTTCATCCAGAGCTGCTCGGCGGTCTGGAGTTTGCCGGTGATGTCTGCCAACTGCGCCTTGTTGTTCGCGTATTTGGATTTAACCCGCTCCAGTAACGCCTGGAAATTGTCCTTGAGCAGCTGTTCGGCGGTGGTTTTGCTGTAGGCCGAGCACTCCAGGGTCTGGACGTCGTTTTCGACCGCATCACACGGGGTGTTGTCGGCCTCTTCAGCCGCCTGTACGCCGGTCGCTATCAGTGCCAAAGCCAGGAAGATCGATTTCATTGCGTCGCCGCCCTCTTATTCCAGTGAAGCATCCAGTGATGCGGCGAATTCTGGCCCAAGCGCTAACTAAAGAACAGGTGGGCAAACAGCCCTTGGTGAGACCCTTTGTCGCGTATTGACGCTTTCGGCAATTCCCCTGTCGTTTTTGCACCCGGCTGCCCCGTCCCTCAAGCATATGCTGACCCCAAAGCGCCGGCAGACGATTCGGCGCATGAATCGCTAACAAGGGGACAGCCTGATGAGCCCAGCCGAATTGCACGCCGACAGCATCGTTATCGACGGACTGATCATTGCCAAGTGGAACCGTGAGCTGTTCGAAGACATGCGCAAGGGCGGTCTGACCGCGGCCAACTGCACCGTGTCGGTGTGGGAAGGGTTCCAGGCGACCATCAACAATATCGCCGCGAGCCAGAAGCTGATCCGCGAGAACAGCGACCTGGTGATTCCGGTCAAGACCACCGCCGACATCCGTCTCGCCAAAGAACAGGGCAAGACCGGGATCATCTTCGGCTTCCAGAACGCCCATGCTTTTGAGGACCAGATCGGCTACGTCGAGATCTTCAAGCAGCTCGGGGTTGGTGTGGTACAGATGTGCTACAACACCCAGAACCTGGTGGGCACCGGTTGCTACGAGCGTGACGGCGGTCTGTCGGGTTTCGGCCGTGAAATCGTCGCGGAAATGAACCGCGCCGGCATCATGTGCGACCTGTCTCACGTTGGCTCCAAGACGTCCGAAGAAGTCATCCTCGAATCGAAAAAACCGGTGTGCTACTCCCACTGCCTGCCGTCGGGTCTCAAAGAGCACCCGCGCAACAAGTCCGATGAAGAACTGAAGTTCATTGCCGACCACGGCGGTTTTGTCGGCGTGACCATGTTCGCGCCGTTCCTCGCCAAAGGCATCGATTCGACTATCGACGACTACGCCGAAGCCATCGAATACACCATGAACATCGTCGGTGAAGACGCGATCGGTATCGGTACCGACTTCACCCAGGGCCATGGCCAGGATTTCTTCGAAATGCTGACCCACGACAAGGGCTACGCCCGCCGTCTGACCAGCTTCGGCAAGATCATCAACCCGCTGGGCATCCGCACCGTGGGCGAGTTCCCGAACCTGACCGAGACGCTGCTCAAGCGCGGCCATTCCGAGCGAGTAGTGCGCAAGATCATGGGCGAAAACTGGGTCAACGTCCTCAAGGACGTCTGGGGCGAATAAGCCCACTTACAAACAACGATTCCTGTAGCAGCTGCCGAGGTACGAGGCTGCGTTGCGGTCCGCAGGACCGCCCTGGGGGGGGCCGCTTCGCAGCCCAACGCAGCCTCGCAGGCTCGGCAGCTGCTACATATCGCCTCAATAAATCGAATTCTGGAGTTTTACCCATGGCCAAGATCGCCCCGCAATTGCCAATCGAAGTCGACAGCGAAACCGGTGTCTGGACCTCTGACGCCCTGCCGATGCTGTACGTACCGCGTCACTTCTTCGTCAACAACCACATGGGCATCGAGGAAGTGCTGGGTGCTGAAGCTTACGCCGAGATCCTCTACAAGGCCGGCTACAAATCCGCCTGGCACTGGTGTGAAAAAGAAGCTGAATGCCATGGCCTGGAGGGCGTTGCGGTGTTCGAGCACTACATGAAGCGCCTGTCGCAACGTGGCTGGGGCCTGTTCAAGATCCAGGACATCGACCTCGACAAAGGCACCGCCAGCGTCAAGCTCGAACACTCGGCGTTCGTCTACGTCTACGGCAAGGTCGGACGCAAGGTCGACTACATGTTCACTGGCTGGTTTGCCGGTGCCATGGACCAGATTCTGCAAGCGCGCGGCAGCAAGATTCGCACCGTCGCCGAACAGGTTTACGGTGGCTCTGAAGAAGGCCACGACGACGGCTTGTTCACCGTCAAGCCGTTGTAAGTCGAGGATCCTGCCATGGCTTTCGAAGCAATGTTCCAGCCGATTCAAATCGGCAAACTGACCATCCGCAACCGCGTGCTCAGCACCGCGCATGCCGAGGTTTACGCCACCGACGGCGGGATGACCACCGATCGGTACGTGAAGTATTACGAAGAGAAAGCCAAGGGCGGGATCGGCCTGGCGATTTGCGGCGGTTCCTCCAGCGTGGCCATCGACAGCCCGCAAGGCTGGTGGAAGTCGGTCAACCTGGCCGACGACCGGATCATTCCGCACTTCCAGAACCTGGCCGATGCCATGCACAAGCATGGCGCCAAGATCATGATTCAGATTACCCACATGGGCCGTCGCTCGCGTTGGGATGGCGAGCATTGGCCGACCCTGCTGTCGCCGTCGGGCATCCGTGAACCGGTGCACCGCGCGACCTGCAAAACCATCGAGCCGGAAGAAATCTGGCGGGTGATCGGCAACTACGCAAGCGCTGCGGCACGTGCCAAGGCCGGTGGCCTGGACGGTGTTGAGCTGTCGGCGGTGCACCAGCACATGATCGACCAGTTCTGGAGCCCGCGCGTCAACAAACGTACCGACGAATGGGGCGGCAGCTTCGAGAACCGCATGCGTTTCGGTCTGGAAGTGATCAAGGCCGTGCGCAAGGAGGTCGGTCCGGACTTCTGCGTCGGCATTCGTATCTGCGGTGACGAATTTCACCCTGATGGCCTGAGCCATGAGGACATGAAGCAGATTGCCAAGTACTACGACGACACCGGCATGATCGACTTCATCGGCGTCGTGGGTTCGGGTTGCGATACCCACAACACCCTGGCCAACGTTATCCCCAACATGAGTTATCCACCGGAGCCGTTCCTGCACTTGGCGGCCGGTATCAAGGAAGTGGTCAAGGCCCCGGTGTTGCACGCGCAGAACATCAAGGACCCGAACCAGGCAACGCGTATTCTGGAAGGCGGTTACGTCGACATGGTCGGCATGACCCGCGCCCACATCGCTGACCCGCACCTGATCGCCAAGATCAAGATGGGCCAGATCGACCAGATCAAACAATGTGTTGGCGCCAACTACTGCATCGACCGTCAGTACCAGGGTCTGGACGTGCTGTGCATCCAGAACGCCGCGACCTCCCGTGAATACATGGGCGTGCCGCACATCATCGAGAAATCGACCGGTGTGAAACGCAAGGTTGTCGTCGTCGGTGCGGGTCCTGCCGGGATGGAAGCCGCTCGCGTGTCGGCCGAACGTGGCCACGACGTGACCCTGTTCGAGAAGAAAGAATTCATCGGCGGGCAGATCACTACTGCCTCGAAAGCCCCGCAACGGGACCAGATTGCCGGTATCACCCGTTGGTTCCAGCTGGAACTGGCGCGTCTGAAAGTCGACCTGCGCCTGGGCGTGGCAGCTGATGCAGCGACCATTCTCGATCTGCGTCCGGACGTGGTGGTACTCGCTGTCGGCGGTCATCCGTTCCTGGAGCAGAACGAACACTGGGGCGCGGCTGAAGGCCTGGTGGTCAGCAGCTGGGACATCCTCGACGGCAAGGTCGCACCGGGCAAGAACGTACTGGTCTACGACACCATTTGCGAGTTCACCGGGATGTCGACGGCGGACTTCCTCGCCGACAAGGGCAGCCAGGTCGAGATCGTCACCGACGACATCAAACCGGGTGTGGCGATTGGCGGTACGTCGTTCCCGACTTACTACCGCAGCATGTACCCGAAAGAAGTGATCATGACCGGCGACATGATGCTGGAGAAGGTCTACCGCGAAGGCGACAAGCTGGTGGCGGTGCTGGAGAACGAATACACCGGCGCCAAAGAGGAGCGGGTGGTCGACCAGGTGGTGGTCGAGAACGGCGTGCGGCCGGACGAAGAAATCTACTACGCGCTGAAGGAAGGCTCGCGCAACAAAGGCCAGATGGACATCGAAGCCCTGTTCGCGATCAAACCTCAGCCTTCGCTGAGTCAACCGGGTGACGGCTACTTGCTGTTCCGCATCGGTGACTGCGTGGCCCAGCGCAATACGCACGCGGCGATCTATGACGCGTTGCGGCTCTGTAAAGACTTCTAACGGCTTGCACATAACCCTGTGGGAGCGGGCTTGCTCGCGAAAGCGGTGGATCAGTCGACATCAATGTTGAATGTCAGTCCGCCTTCGCGAGCAAGCCCGCTCCCACAGGAATCGAGCAAGGCATCCAGGTAGTTAGGCCTGCAAGACCCCGAGGTCTTTGGGAGCTTCACCATGTTAAACACCCTTCTTCCCATCCTGCTGTTTGCTGCCCTGGGCCTGGCTGTCCTGGGCGCCTTGCGGCGGGTAGCTATGTGGCGCCGGGGCCGTGCGTCCAAGGTCGATCTGATCGGCGGCCTGCTGGCCATGCCCAAACGCTACATGGTCGACCTGCACCACGTGGTGGCGCGGGACAAATACATTGCCAACACCCACGTCGCCACGGCCGGTGGTGCGGTGGCGTCCATCGTGCTGGCGATTCTGGTTCACGGTTTTGGCCTGCATAACCGCTTCCTCGGTTATGCACTGTTGCTGATGACGGCGGTGATGTTCGTCGGCGCGATCTTTGTGTACCTGCGTCGGCGCAACCCACCGGCCCGTTTGTCCAAAGGTCCGTGGATGCGCCTGCCGAAAAGCTTGCTGGCATTCTCGGCGTCGTTCTTCCTGGTGACCCTGCCGGTGGCGGGCATCCTCCCGGAAAACTTCGGTGGTTGGCTGTTGGCGGCGATCCTCGGTGTTGGCGTGCTGTGGGGCGTATCCGAATTGTTCCTCGGCATGACCTGGGGCGGGCCGATGAAGCACGCCTTCGCCGGTGCCTTGCACCTGGCCTGGCACCGTCGCGCCGAACGTTTTGGGGGTGGTCGTTCCACCGGTTTGAAGCCGCTGGATCTCAACGATCCAAGCGCGCCGCTCGGTGTGGAAAAACCCAAGGATTTCACCTGGAACCAACTGTTGGGCTTTGACGCCTGCGTGCAGTGCGGTAAATGCGAAGCCGCGTGCCCGGCGTTCGCCGCGGGTCAGCCGCTGAACCCGAAAAAACTGATTCAGGACATGGTCGTCGGCCTGGCCGGTGGAACCGATGCCAAGTTCGCCGGCAGCCCTTATCCATCCCTTGACGGCAAGGGCAAACCGATTGGCGAACACGCGGGTAATCCGCATCAACCGATCGTCAACGGTCTGGTCGACGCTGAAACCCTCTGGTCTTGCACTACCTGCCGCGCCTGCGTTGAAGAATGCCCAATGATGATCGAGCACGTCGATGCCATCGTCGACATGCGTCGTCACCTGACCCTGGAGAAAGGCGCGACGCCGAACAAGGGCGCCGAGGTTCTGGAAAACCTGATCGCCACCGACAACCCGGGCGGTTTCGCACCGGGCGGGCGGATGAACTGGGCAGCGGACCTGAACCTGACACTGCTCAGCGAGAAGAAATCCACTGATGTGTTGTTCTGGGTCGGCGACGGTGCCTTCGACATGCGCAACCAGCGTACCTTGCGCGCCTTCGTCAAAGTGCTGAAAGCCGCGAAAGTCGATTTCGCCGTGCTGGGCCTTGAAGAGCGTGACAGCGGTGATGTGGCCCGCCGTCTGGGCGACGAAGCGACCTTCCAGCTGTTGGCCAAACGCAACATCCAGACCTTGGCCAAGTACAACTTCAACCGCATCGTCACCTGCGACCCGCACAGTTTCCACGTGCTGAAGAACGAATACGGCGCCTTCGATGGCAACTACCTGGTGCAGCACCACAGCACCTACATGGCGGAAATCATCGACGCGGGCGCGCTCAATCTGGGCCAGCACAAAGGCAACAGCGTGACCTATCACGACCCGTGCTACCTGGGCCGCTACAACGGCGAATACGAGGCGCCGCGCCAGGTGCTGCGAGCGCTGGGGATCGAGGTCAAGGAAATGCAACGTTCCGGTTTCCGCTCGCGCTGCTGCGGCGGCGGCGGCGGTGCGCCGATCACCGACATTCCGGGCAAGCAACGGATCCCCGACATGCGCATGGACGATATCCGCGAAACCGGTGCCGAACTGGTGGCCGTGGGTTGCCCACAGTGCACTGCAATGCTGGAAGGCGTGGTTGAACCACGGCCGCTGATCAAGGACATCGCCGAACTGGTGGCCGATGCGCTGCTCGAAGACGCAGCACCGAGCAAGTCACCGGCGCCGATCAAACGTCAACCTGCGGAGGCCCACTGATGAGCGACATTATCCGCCGCGATCCGCGCGCCGAATGGATCGCCCGCAACCGTCTGCATCCGCTGCACGCCGCCATGCAACCGGTGGAACACAGCTGGATGGGCCCCAACGGGATCATTCGCAAAAATCCTCACGGCATCGGTTTCATCGGCCCCAACGGCATCAAGCGGATTGACCGCAGTGGTGCGCAGCAGGGCGGGGCGACCAAGCGTACGGCGGCGGTTGAAGTGCAACTGCCGTTGCATCAGGTGGCTACACCAGCGTTCTACATTAGCGTGGTGCCGGACATGGTCGGCGGCCGTTTGAACAGCCACGATCGCGACCTGCTGGGCCTGGCCCATCAACTGGCCGGCAAGGACGGTGCGGTGCTGGCGGTGGTCTTTGGCGAACACAAGGAAAACGCCTTCGCCACTGCGGGTGTCGACCGTCTGCTGGTGCTCGATGGCGAAGCATTCAATGGTTATGCACCGGAACAACGGGTGCAGGGGCTGCGGGCTGTGGATAACCAGTTCAGCCCTCGTCACTGGCTGCTGCCGGACAGCCGCAGCGGTGGCGGTGAACTGGGTCGACGCTTTGCCGCGGCACTCGGCGAACGCCCGGCTACGCGGGTCTGGCAGGTTAAGGATCAAGAGTGCATCGGCCGCGCCGGTGCGGGTCTGCAAGACCTGGCGCGCCCTGTCGCACGGTTGATTCTCGCGGCGGTGGAATGCGCCGAGCCGGTCAGTGAAACCCGTCATGAAGCGTTGCCGGTGGAGTTATCCACAACGGTTGCGCGCAGCCTGTCGCGGATCGAAGACCTGGGCGCGGTGGCGGTCGACCCGGCAGCGATTCCAATGGCCGAGGCCGAGTTCATTTTCTCGGGCGGCAACGGGGTCAAGGACTGGGGACTTTTCCACAGGACCGCAGCAGCCCTCGGCGCTACCGAAGGCGCATCGCGAGTGGCGGTGGACGACGGCTTCATGGCCCGCGACCGTCAGGTCGGCGCCAGCGGCACCTGGGTCACGGCGCGGGTGTACGTGGCGGTGGGGATTTCCGGGGCGATCCAGCACCTGCAAGGCATCGGAGCCTGCGACAAGGTGGTGGCGATCAACCTTGACCCTGGCTGCGACATGATCAAACGCGCCGACCTGTCGGTGATTGGTGAAAGCGCGGAAATTCTTCAGGCCTTGATCGCGGCGGTAGAGGCTTACCGCAACGACGCCAAGCGCGATGCGGCTTAAGGAAAGGACTTGGATTATGAGTACTAATGTCATCAGCCTGGTGTCCATCGGTGCCCACCCGACCTCGGGCCGGCCACGCCGCGCCGAGCAGGATGCGCGGGCGGTTGAACTCGGTCTGCAACTGGCTGGGGAAAACCTGCAAGTGCTGCACGCCGGTGATGTCGAGGAGCCTGCGCTGCGGGCTTATCTGGGCATGGGCCTGGAACAGCTGCACGTGCTGGAACAACCCCAAGGCGCCGATGCGCTGCCAGCGTTGACCGCTTATTTGCGAGACGCTGGGGCGCAGGTGGTGCTGACCGGCAGTCAGGCGGAAACCGGTGAAGGCTCGGGCATGCTGCCGTTCCTGCTGGCGGAAAGCCTGGGCTGGCCGCTGGTGGTCGGGCTGGCGCAGGTCGAATCGATCAACGGCGGCGTCGCACTGGTGCTGCAAGCCTTGCCTCGTGGTCAGCGTCGACGCTTGAAAGTGCGCCTGCCGTTTCTCGCCACTGTGGATAACGCCGCGCCCAAGCCACGGCAAAGCGCCTTCGGCCCGGCCCGGCGTGGCGTGTTGCAGGCGGAAGACGTTGAGATCATCGATGATGAGTTGCTGGCGGTTGCGACGTTGCAGCCGGCCAAGCCACGGCCAAAGCGCTTGAAAGTGATCAAGGCCAAGAGCGGCGCCGACCGGATGAAAGCCGCAACGGCCAAGGCCAGCGGCGGTGGCGGGCAGGTGCTCAAAGGGTTGAGTGCCGAGGCCGGGGCTGAGGCGATTCTCAAGTTGCTGATTGAAGAAGGCGTGGTTCGCTAAAGGATCACCAACGCAGATCTAATAGTGTGGGAGCGGGCTTGCTCCGGGCGGCGATCCGACGAAAGCGGTGGCTCAGTCAACATCAATTTTGAATGTCAGTCCGCCTTCGCGAGCAAGCCCGCTCCCACAAGGAAAAATAATGGCAGTTGAATTTCGTTCGGCCCTGCGCGCGGATGCGCGGGAGATTGCTCGCCTGTTTCAGATTTCATCAGAAGGTGCGGCGGATTACATCTGGAGCCAACTGGCGCAGCCCGGCCAGGACCTGCTGGATGTCGGTGCCAGTCGCTACGCCTGTGAAGACGTCGATTTCTCCTATCAAAACTGCGTGATCGCGCAGGCAGAGGGAAAGGTCATCGGCATGCTGCACAGCTACGTGATGCGATACGATCCGCTGGCAGCTCCCGTAACCGATCCGGTCCTGGCGCCGTATGCCAGGATGGAAATCCCCGACACCCTCTATATTTCGAGCCTGGCGCTGCATGAGGGCTGGCGCAATCAGGGCTTGGGCCAACAATTCCTCGCCTACGCTTACGACCGTGCCAACCAGCTGGGGCTCAACGGCTTGAGCCTGATCGACTATGCGGCGAACACCGGCGCCCGTCGGTTTTATGAGCGACATGGCTTCCGTGTCGTCGATACCTGCCAGATCACGCCCCACCCGATGATTCGGGTCACGGGTGAAGCCTATTTGATGTATCGGCCATAGGCACAAGCAAATCCCTGTGGGAGCGGGCTTGCTCGCGAAGGGGCCGTCAGCTTCAACATCACCGTTGACTGACACACCGCTTTCGCGAGCAAGCCCGCTCCCACAGTTGCTCTATGTTTACCCACAATCCCTGTTAGCGCTTCTGTGGATAACGTGTTCACCCCTCGCTACACCCCATGCACATCAGGCCCTGCAAGCCTTTGTACGAAAAACGACCAGCCTAACTCCGCGTTTTTTCAAGCTTTTTTCAGTGGATAAGGGAATCGCTGGTCCACGACTTGCCCCCAATCTCTGTTGGTGCTTCTGTGGATAAGATGTTCGCTGTCCGCTGTAAGCCATACAGATCGGGGCTTTCAAGCTTCTGGTTAATAACTAACCAAATGCCAGGTTTTGCAGTTCTCTTGTCGCTCAAACCCGCGAAATATACAGCCTGGACGCGGTTTTCCACAAAGCAGTGCAGGTGTTGTGGAGTTGCCCCCAAAGTCTGTTGGCGCTTCTGTGGATAAGGTGTTCGCGGTCCTCTGCGAGCCATACGAACCGTGGCTTACAGGGTTCTGATCAAAAAACGCTCAATCGCTGCCGAAAACCCTGCTTCTGGATAAGTCACGGATTTTCTTCAGTTTCTGTGGAGAAAACTTCCGGCATTTCCACAGTTGTCCCCATTTGCTGTGGGTGGAGGTGTGGATAACTTGTTCGCTGAAGGCTGCACGCCACGTCCCTTATAGGCTGGAACGCAATAGATCATATTTCGTACAGTTCTAAGATTTGGGGGAGAGTATCGAGGGGAGGGATGTGGTGACAGGTAGGACGCTATCGCGAGCAAGCTCGCTCCCACATTGATTGATGTTGTTCGCAACATTTGTGAACACCACCAATCCCCTGTGGGAGCGAGCTTGCTCGCGATGCTTTTGCTCTTAGCCGTGAACCGGTACGCCTTTCAGGTAAGGCGCAGGCTCAGCCCCCAGGTTGCTCAGCAGACGCTCGCTATACCAATCCACGAAGTTCACCACGCCGAACTCGTAAGTCTTGGAGTACGGGCCTGGCTGGTACGCCGTGGAGTTGATCCCGCGCTGGTTCTCTTCGGCCAGACGACGGTCCTCGTTGTTGGTGGAATCCCAGACCTCACGCATGCGGTCGACGTCGTAATCCACACCTTCGACAGCGTCCTTGTGCACCAGCCATTTGGTGGTGACCATGGTTTCCTGCGCGCTGATCGGCCACACGGTGAACACAATGATGTGGTCGCCCATGCAGTGGTTCCACGAGTGCGGCAGGTGCAGGATGCGCATCGAGCCCAGGTCCGGGTTCTGGATCCGGCCCATGAGTTTCTTGCAGGCTTGCTTGCCATCCAGGGTCATCGACACGGTGCCCTTGAGCAGCGGCATGCGCACGATGCGGTTACGCAGGCCGAAGCTTGCGTGTGCGTAAGGAATCTTCTCGGCTTCCCAGGCGGCGGCGGAAGAGGCTACGTGGTCCTTGAACGCCTGGTCGGCGCGTGGGTCGGTAACGTCATCCCATTCCAGCAGGGTTTTCAGCAGTGCCGGGTGCGACGCGTTGCAGTGGTAGCACTCGCGGTTGTTCTCCAGCACCAGTTTCCAGTTGGCCTGTTCTACCAGGGTGGTTTGTATCGCCACCTTGGTGTTCTCCATGTCGTACGGTTCCATGTAATGGTTCAGTGTCGACAGGAAGTCATCGATGGCCGGCGGGTTTTCCGCGAGGCTGATGAAGATGTAGCCACCGGCGGTCTTCACATGGACCGGTTTGAGGCCGTACTGCTTCATATCGAAGTCGTCGCCCATCTCGCTGCCCGCGAACAACAGGCGACCGTCGAGCTCGTAGGTCCACTGGTGGTAGTGGCAAACCAGCTTGGCGACTTTGCCTTTTTCGCTGGTGCACAGACGCGAACCACGGTGGCGGCAGACGTTGTGGAAGGCATGAACCACGCCTTCAGCGCCGCGAATCACGATGATCGGGTTCTTGCCAATCTGCAGGGTCAGGTAGTTGCCCTTGGTCGGGATTTCGCAGGTCATGCCGGCGATCAGCCACTCTTTCTGGAAGATCTCCTGCATGTCGATATCAAACAACCGTTCATCGGAGTAGAACGGCTGTGGTAGCGAAAACGTACGCTCGCGCTCTTGCAGCATCTGCGCGGTGGCCTTGCGTGCGGGTTCCAGTGGATCGCCCAAGCTCAGGGTAGTGGTGACGTCCATCGTTTAAGTCCTCATGGCCATCTGTGTGGCCGGCGAATAGTGGCTACGGTTAGTGCAACGCAAGGCAGAAAACAGCGTTTATCTGTTGAAGCGAGTGTGGGGCCGACTCGGGCCAGAACCTTATCCATGGGCGACATGGCCCAATCTGTTCCCGACGCGCAACCCCCGGTGGTTGGGGGCTGGTCGCGATAAGTACGTGAATGTCGTAGATAGGTAAGTGGCCACCCCACGCCTTGAGCAGAATCGGCAACATGAGGCCGACAGTCGGCCGTGGAGATCAGCATGTCCAATAGTTTCCTGAATCCGGTAACCACCCAGACCTGGGCCAATGGTCGGCACATTGTCCGTTGCGTCAAAGTCATCCAGGAAACCTGGGACGTGCGGACCTTCTGCTTCATGGCCGACCAGCCGATCATGTTCTTCTTCAAGCCGGGGCAGTTCGTCACCCTGGAGCTGGAGATCGACGGTGTGCCGATCATGCGCTCGTATACCATTTCCAGCTCGCCGTCGGTGCCTTACAGCTTTTCGGTGACCATCAAGCGCGTACCGGGCGGCAAGGTTTCCAACTGGTTGCACGACACCCTGCATGAAGGTCAGGAGCTGGCGGTGCACGGGCCGGTCGGGCTGTTCAACGCCATGGACTTCACCGCACCGAAAGTGCTCTACCTCAGCGGTGGTGTCGGGATCACTCCAGTGATGTCCATGGCCCGCTGGTTCTACGACACCAACGGTAACGTCGACATGGTGTTTATCCACAGCGCCCGCTCGCCGAAAGACATCATCTATCACCGTGAGCTGGAACACATGGCATCGCGGATCGATAACTTCAGCCTGCACCTGATCTGCGAGAAGCATGGTATGGGTGAGCCGTGGGCCGGTTATCGCGGTTACCTGAACCACAAAATGCTGGAGTTGATGGCACCGGACTTCCTTGAACGTGAAGTGTTCTGCTGCGGTCCGACGCCTTACATGCACGCGGTCAAACGCCTGCTGGAAGCCGCTGGCTTCGACATGTCGCGGTATCACGAAGAGTCCTTCGGTGCGACCCCGCCCGAGGCCCGCGCCGACGCTGTGGAACACGCCGAACAAGCGGCCGACGCTCCGGAAATCGACGTGGCGGACCAGCATCAGGTGGAGTTCACCGCGTCCGGCAAAAGCATCCGCGTGGCGCCGGGTGAAACCGTTCACGCTGCAGCCGCGAAACTCGGGCTGTTGATTCCAAAAGCCTGCGGGATGGGGATTTGCGGGACGTGCAAGGTGATGAAGCTGGGCGGCGAGGTCGAAATGGAGCACAACGGCGGGATCACCGAAGAAGACGAAGCCGAAGGGTTCATTCTGTCGTGCTGCAGCGTGCCGAAGGGGGATGTGCGGATCGAGTTCTGATTGGTTCTGGCTGAGAACCTGTGGCGAGGGAGCTTGCTCCCGCTGGACTGCGTAGCAGTCCCATTTTTAGGGCCGCTTCGCGCCCCAGCGGGAGCAAGCTCCCTCGCCACAAAAAATCAGGTCGCTCTCAGGCAGGCCTTACCCCGCCATCACTTCCCGAATATCCGCCGCCAACTCCCGTACCCGCTCTACCTCGGTATCCCACGAGCACATGAAGCGTGCGCCGCCTTTGCCGATGAAGGTGTAGAAACGCCAGCTCTTGGCGGTCAGCGCCGCGACGGCTGATTCCGAGAGTTGCAGGAACACGCCGTTTGCTTGTACCGGGAACATCAGTTCAACGCCTGGAATGTCGCTCACCAGCTCGGCCAGCAACTGTGCGCAGTAGTTGGCGTGGCGGGCGTGTTTGAGCCAGGCGCCGTTTTCCAGCAGGCCGACCCACGGTGCCGAGAGAAAACGCATCTTCGAGGCCAGTTGCCCGGCCTGTTTGCAGCGGTAGTCGAAGTCTTCAGCGAGTTTCTGGTTGAAGAACAGAATCGCCTCACCCACCGCCATGCCGTTTTTCGTCCCGCCGAAGCACAGCACGTCAACGCCGGCTTTCCAGGTCAGGTCGGCGGGTGAGCAATTGAGGAACGCGCAGGCGTTGGAGAAGCGCGCGCCGTCCATGTGCAGGTTCAGGCCCAGCTCTTTGCAGGTGGCGCTGATGGCGCGGATTTCTTCCGGGGTGTAGATGCTGCCGACTTCGGTGGCCTGGGTCAGGGTCACGACGCGCGGTTTCGGGTAGTGAATATCCTGGCGCTTGAGGGCGATTTCGCGAATCGACTCCGGGGTCAGTTTGCCGTTTTCAGTACGTGCGATGAGCAGCTTGGAGCCGTTGGAGAAGAATTCCGGCGCGCCGCATTCGTCGGTTTCGACGTGGGCGGTTTCCGAGCAGATCACGCTGTGGTAACTCTGGCACAGCGACGACAGCGCCAGCGAGTTCGCCGCGGTGCCGTTGAAGGCGAAGAACACTTCGCAGTCGGTTTCGAACAGTTTGCGGAAATCGTCCGAGGCGCGCGCAGTCCACTCATCGTCACCATAGGCGCGTTGGTGGCCTTGATTGGCTTGCTCCATGGCGGCCCAGGCTTCCGGGCAGATGCCGGAATAGTTGTCGCTGGCGAATTGTTGGCTCTTGTCGGTCATGGCCGGCTCCGTGGTCGATTATGGTGCGCACTGTACCCAAGATTGGCGGGGGAGCACACGCGATGTGTCTGTCAGAAAAATACAAAGACGTTAGGCAATTATGCACATGACTACACGCGACGTTGTGTTGAACCTGCGTAGGAGCTGCCGCAGGCTGCGATCTTTTGGCGATATTGCAGGCACCACAGCATCAAGATCAAAGGATCGTCCGAACGCGGCCCGAGCCTTCGCCAGCTCCTACGCTGAGCGCCGGTCAGTGGTCGCTCTTTGAACACATGTCGTAAACGCACCTTTGCGTGGCGTCCATAGGCATTTGACCTGTCTGCGCCGGTCATACCATCGCATCCAAAGGGCACTGCCGAAAGGTACGTGCCTCACCGAGACGAAAGGCGCACAAGCCGCCGCTGGGAGAGACGCGATGTTCAGCAAGCAAGACCAGATCAAGGGTTACGACGATGCACTGCTGGCGGCGATGAATGCCGAGGAGCAACGCCAGGAAGATCACATCGAGCTGATCGCGTCAGAGAACTACACCAGCAAGCGCGTCATGGAAGCGCAAGGCAGCGGCCTGACCAACAAATACGCCGAAGGCTATCCGGGCAAGCGCTACTACGGTGGCTGCGAGCACGTTGACAAGGTTGAAGCACTGGCCATCGAACGCGCCAAGCTGCTGTTCGGCGCCGATTACGCCAACGTCCAGCCGCACTCCGGCAGCCAGGCCAACGCGGCGGTATTCCTTGCGCTGCTGCAGGCCGGCGATACCGTGCTGGGCATGAGCCTGGCTCACGGTGGTCACTTGACCCACGGCGCCAAGGTCAGCTTCTCCGGCAAGCTCTATAACGCCGTTCAGTACGGCATCGACACCGCCACTGGCCTGATCGATTACGACGAAGTCGAGCGCATGGCGGTCGAGCACAAGCCGAAAATGATCATCGCCGGCTTCTCGGCTTACTCGAAAACCCTGGATTTCCCACGCTTCCGTCAGATCGCTGACAAGGTCGGTGCTTACCTGTTCGTCGACATGGCGCATGTTGCCGGTCTGGTCGCTGCTGGCCTGTACCCGAACCCGCTGCCGTACGCCGACGTGGTCACCACCACTACTCACAAAACCCTGCGCGGTCCACGTGGCGGTCTGATTCTGGCCAAGGCCAACGAAGAACTGGAAAAGAAACTAAATGCGGCCGTGTTCCCCGGTGGTCAGGGTGGCCCGTTGATGCACGTGATCGCCGCCAAGGCCGTGTGCTTCAAGGAAGCGCTGGAGCCAGGCTTCAAGGTCTATCAGCAACAAGTAATCGACAACGCCAAGGCCATGGCCGGCGTATTTATCAAACGCGGCTACGATGTAGTGTCCGGCGGTACTGACAACCACCTGTTCCTGGTGAGCCTGATCCGTCAGGGCCTGACGGGTAAAGAAGCCGACGCCGCCCTGGGTCGTGCCCACATCACCGTGAACAAAAACGCCGTACCGAACGATCCACAGTCGCCGTTCGTCACCTCGGGCCTGCGTATCGGCACCCCGGCGGTCACCTCGCGCGGTTTCAAGGTTACCCAGTGCGTTGAGTTGGCCGGCTGGATCTGCGACATCCTCGACAACCTCGGCGACGCCGATGTCGAGGCCAACGTTGCCAAGCACGTGGCGGCCCTGTGCGCGGACTTCCCGGTTTATCGCTGAGCGCGGTTTTGGAGTAAATGACTATGCAACGCTACTCAGGCTTCGGCCTCTTCAAACACTCCCTCAGCCACCACGAAAACTGGCAGAAGATGTGGCGCACGCCGACCCCGAAAAAGGTCTACGACGTGGTCATCGTCGGCGGCGGCGTGGCCCGTCACGATGCCGTGGCCTGGGGCTTTGCCCGTGCCGCTGACGCATTGGGCGTGGACCTGATCCAGCAGACCGAAGTGATCGGTTTCCGCAAGGAAAACGGCGTGTGCATCGGTGTAGAAACCAACAAGGGCTTCATCGGCGCCAAGCGCGTCGGTGTGGTCACGGCCGGTAACTCCGGGCACATGGCCAAACTCGCCGGTTTCCGTCTGCCGATCGAATCCCACCCGCTGCAAGCGCTGGTATCCGAGCCGATCAAGCCGATTAGCGACAGCGTGATCAGGTCCACCGCCGGGCACGGTTACCTCTGCCAGTCCGACCAGGGTGACCTGGTGAGCGGCGCCGGTA